>DCSL01000069.1:0-14785 GCA_002325615.1 Amoebophilaceae bacterium UBA1467 | reverse complement strand
GTGGGGGGGGGGGTGCGTGACTTATTTTTAAAAAGACCAACCAAAGACATCGATATAGTGTGTATAGGCAGCGGCATCGAGCTGGCCAAGGCTGTGGCGGAAGCAGTAGGCAAGGCTGATCAGGTGGTGGTATTCAAAAATTTCGGCACCGCTATGATCCAGTGGGAAGATTGGAAACTCGAGTTTGTAGGTGCCAGAAAGGAATCTTATCGCAAAGACTCCCGCAAGCCTACCGTAGAAGATGGTACCCTGGCAGATGACCAACACCGGCGCGATTTCACCATCAATGCGTTGGCTATCTGCTTGAATAGTGATCGCTGGGGAGATCTGGTAGATCCTTTTTCGGGTGTGGAGGATTTAAAGCGCCGTGTCATTCAAACACCTTTGGCGCCAACTAAGACTTTTTCGGATGATCCACTGCGTATGCTGCGGGCTGTGCGGTTTGCCGTGCAGCTAGAAATGGACATTGCCCCTGACACGTTTACTGCCATTCAGCAGCATGCCGCAAGAATTAGCATCGTTTCTCAAGAGCGCATCATTGGTGAGCTGAACCAGATCATTGCTGCGCCCATGCCTTCCCGAGGTTTCCACCTCTTGTACCAACTGGACCTTCTGCCCATCATCTTTCCTGATTTAGTAGCCTTGCAGGGCACAGAGACCATCCAGGGCCAGTCGCATAAGGATAATTTTTACCATACGCTGCAAGTCTTAGACAACGTGGCACAAACCTCCAGCAATCTTTGGTTGCGCTGGGCTGCACTTTTGCATGACATTGCCAAACCCCACACCAAGCGCTTTGATCCAGTGGCAGGGTTTACGTTTCATGGCCACGAGGAGCAAGGTGCCAGGATGGTGCCCAGTATCTTTAGAAAGATGAAACTGCCCATGCAAGACAATATGGCGTATGTGCAAAAGCTGGTGCGCCTGCACTTGCGTCCTATTGCTTTGGCGCAAGAAGAAGTAACAGACGCTGCCGTAAGACGACTGATTTATGAAGCAGGGAGCGGCCTAGAAGACCTGATGCTGCTCTGCCGTGCAGACATTACGTCCAAAAATGACTCGAAGGTCAAGCGCTACCTTCAAAACTTTGATCAGGTAGAAAAAAAGATGCAATTGGTAGAAGAAAAAGACGCACTGAGAAACTTCCAGCTTGTCATCACGGGGGATACCATTATGCAGACCTTTGGGCTCAAACCGTCTAGCTTGGTAGGGGAGCTCAAAGAAGCTATTAAGGAAGCAGTTTTGGAAGGGAAGATCAAGAATGAATACGAAGAAGCTTATCGCTACCTGCTAATGCTGGGCAAAGCGCGAGACCTCCAGGCGATTGCAACAGCACAATAATCCAACGGCCCCAATCAACCAATACCCATGCACACGCCTGTTTTACTTGCAGAAAGCCTAGAAGCACTGGCTATCAATCCTAAGGGCACTTATGTGGACTTAACCTTTGGTGGGGGTGGACATGCCAGGGCTATGCTCAATCAGCTAGAAGGCGGAAGGTTGTTTGCCTTTGACCAAGACCAGGCAGCAGCACAAGTAGCTGGGCAGCTGCAAAGCAAGTACTTCACATTCATCAAGGCCAATGCCCGGTTCATGCGGCAATTCTTAACTTTTCATGGCGTGCGCCAAGTAGATGGCATCCTGGCTGACCTGGGTGTTTCGTCTTATCAAATTGATACGGCTGAACGAGGCTTTTCTACCCGTTGGAAAGGCACGCTTGACATGCGCATGGACCAAGCCAATCGCCTCACTGCTCAAGAAATCGTTAATCACTATTCTGAAGCCCAGCTGCAACAGCTGTTACAAAACTATGGCGAGGTGCGTAATGCCCGTACGTTTGCTAAAGCTATCGTCACTGCTAGGGCTGCAAAACCTATTCATACGACTGAAGACCTGCGGATGCTCTTGCAGCGATGGGTGCCTAGGGGCAAGGAATTCAAGTATTACGCACAAGTATTTCAAGCCCTTCGCATCGAAGTCAATGATGAGTTGGGTGCCCTGAAGGAAATCTTGCAACAAAGTGTCCACCTCTTGCAGCCTCGCGGCAGGCTGGTGGTTTTGTCCTATCACTCCTTAGAAGATAGGCTTGTCAAATACTTTTTGAATGCTGGCAACTTTGAAGGGGACTTACGAAAAGATATTTATGGCAATGCTTTGCGGCCTTTCAAGCCTGTCTATAGAAAGTCGATCAAGCCTTCTGATGAAGAAATACAAGCCAACAATAGAGCACGGAGTGCCCGACTTAGAGCAGGAGAAGTAGTGGGTACTCATGCGTGATGCGCTACCAGTGACCAATTTCCTAATAAGCACACTGACTTACCATTGGATAAAAAATTGATAATTTTGGTACGCTACTACGCTCTCTGATTGCTAGTTATGGATAAAAACACCTACAAATCACGTAAAAAGAAGGGCTTGTTCACTTATTTGGAGCATACGATACGCTTCAAGGACCCTTCCTTTCATGGCTTGCCAGGACACTACATTCCCCGTTTATTATTTCTCTTTTTCATAAGCATTTTTTACGTGGGAAATACACACTATCATGAAAGGATGGTGCGTAGGATAGGTCAATTGGAACAAGAAGTCGATGCCCTAAGGGTAGACTACACGACCCTACAAGCGGACTATATGTTTGATAGTAAACAATCAGAAGTAGCCAAAAGGGTAGCCAAAATGGGCCTTTACGAAGCTCCCAGTCCGCCTTCAAAAATAAAGCTGAAATAGCATGGCCTTCAAGGAGACTATTTTGCTGAGAACAAGAATTGCTTTTTTGGCAGTTTTTATTTTTGCCGTTGCCATTGTCGTAAAGTTGGTACACCTACAGTTTTTTCAAGGTGCTCGTTGGGAAAAAGAGGCTGGGGTAGCCCGCTTGGTATACAAGACCGTTAAGGCTACTAGGGGCAATATTTGTGCAGACGATGGTAGTCTATTGGCTACTTCCCTGCCTTTCTACCGTGTAGCCCTAGACCCTTGCGTTGTGGATGAAATCACATTTCAGGAACAAGTTGGGAGCTTGAGTCAGTTGTTGGCCAACTTTTACAAAGATAAAAGTGCTGAGACGTATCAACAGCTCATCCAAAATGCTCGCCAAGCCAAGCGAAGGTACTTGGTTATTAACAAAAAATGGATCGACTACCAAGCAAAAAAAGAAATGAGTCAGTGGCCTATCTTCTGCCAAGGACGTTGGCGGGGAGGGGTGCTCTTCGAAAAGGTAGAAAAACGATTTCAGCCTTTCAAAAACCTTGCTACTAGAACCATAGGCGTTGTCAATGCCAATGAATACGGGGCTGGTTTAGAATACAGCTTTAACCAAGACCTCAGGGGTCTTGATGGAAGCGCACTCTACCAGAAGACAGTAGGAGGAAACTGGAAAATGATTGATGGTGGTGCTGCCGATCGACCGGTCCATGGCTATGACCTGGAAACAACGATTGATATCAATTTGCAAGACGTTGCACACAACAGTTTGTTAAGAGCACTGCAAGCAAGTGAAGCAGCATATGGCTGTACTGTCGTCATGGAAGTGAAAACAGGCGAAATAAAAGCCATGGTCAATCTGAGTCGTACGGATGATGCACAATACAAAGAGTGCTACAACTATGCAGTAGGTAACCAAGGTACCGCAGAACCCGGTTCTACCTTCAAGTTAGCATCTATGTTGGCCTTGCTAGAGGAAACTTCTGTAGCACTTACACATACCATTGACACAGGTGATGGCCGATTCCAGTTTTATGACCGTATCCTGAAGGATGTAAAAAGAGGAGGCTTTGGTGAACTTACTGTCCAGGAGGTTTTTGAGCATTCATCGAATATCGGTATGGCTCGTCTAATCGATGAGGCCTTTGGCAAAAATCCTCAAAAATTTGTCGACTACGTGCATCAGCTCGGCTTGTCTAAGCCACTTGGCATACAGATGGTTGGCGTAGGGGTACCGTTGGTTAAGAATCCTAAAAGTCCTGAATGGAGTGGAGTTACGTTGCAGTGGATGTCTATTGGCTATGAATTAAAAATAACTCCCTTGCATACACTTACCTTATACAACGCGGTAGCCAACAATGGCAAAATGATCCAGCCTGTTATTGTCAAAAAGATCAAACAAGCCAACAGGACTATTAAGGAATTTCAGGGGGCTGTGCTCAATAAAAAGATATGTGCTGATGCCACGCTACAGAAACTTAAGACCATGCTAGAGGGGGTGGTGGAGCGTGGTGCTGCGCGCAGGTTTAGACATGGGTTTTATCAAATTGCTGGCAAATCCGGAACAGCCAACAAGGTGGTCAATGGCAAATACACCCATGACACGTATGCTTCTTTTGTGGGATACTTCCCTGCAGGATCGCCTCGGTACAGCTGTATTGTGGTGATAGATAGCCCCCAGGGCCATGCCTGGCACTTTGGTGCTTCCGTAGCTACTGTCGTTAAAGATATTGCTGATAAGATCGCTGCCAAGGACCTTGCTGCACAGGATTTTATTACTGCAAAAAACAGCACAACACCACCCGGTACTTTCCCGCTGATTAGGGCTGGTTATCGAGACGAGTTATTGCAGCTTTGTGATACACTAGGCATTGCATGCCGCAACCGGGAGCTAGCAGCGGCGTGGGTGAGGAGTACTGTAGACGAAGACCATATTGTCTGGAAGGCCAATGGTGCCCCTAAGGCAGGACAAGTACCGCACGTACTTGGCATGACCCTCAAAGATGCCCTTTTCTTGCTTGAAAACTGTGGTTTTAAGGTAATTGTGCAAGGTCATCAGGGGGGGAGAGTCAAGACCCAGTCTTTGCCACCAGATACCAGGCTACCTAGTGGCGAGCATGTTACCCTGCAAATGGGCTAGATGTTTGAGGGACATAAATAGTGAGTGATGCGTACCTTACGAACCATGTATCAAAAAAACAGTTGAACTAATTGCAAAAAAAGAACTACTCCCTAGCCACCTTACTCCAAGGCATTGTCGTTAACAAGCTTATTGGGGACCAGACGGCACAAGTACAGGCCATCAGTTTTGATTCACGTGCTATAAGCAAGAAGACGCTGTTTGTGGCCCTCAGGGGTACCAAGGTAAATGGACACGACTATATTCAGGAGGCTGTTGCAGCAGGTAGTGTTGTCGTAGTGTGTGAACATGCCCCTAGCAAGCCAATGCAGGATATTACCTACGTGATAGTAGCAGACAGTGCGCAAGCCCTAGGCATGATTGCTTCTAATTTTTATGGCCGCCCTTCTGCCCAACTGAAATTAGTAGCCGTGACAGGAACGAATGGAAAAACCAGCACGGTGCACTTGCTCTCTGGACTTTTCAGCCAGTTAGGCTACCGTGTAGGTATGCTCTCTACCATTCACAATACAATCAATACACAAACACTGCCCACTGCACTGACTACACCAGATGCCATTCAGCTCAACGCCTTGCTGGCACGCATGGTGGGGCAGAATTGCCAGTATTGCTTTATGGAGGCAAGCTCGCACGCCATCGTTCAGGAGCGTATCGCGGGGCTACAGTTTGCTGGCGCTGTGTTTCTCAACATTACACACGATCACCTGGATTATCACCAAACGTTTGATGCCTATATCCAAGCCAAGAAAAAACTTTTTGACGGCTTGCCAGCCAGTGTCTTTGCGTTATTCAACGCAGACGACAAGCGTGGCTTGGTCATGGCACAAAACACCAAGGCTGCAACCCATAGTTTTGCCTTAAAAGCTTCTGCTACCTTTACGGCCAAAATCCTTACTAACACACTGCAAGGGCTAGAGCTGCGCATCGCCAACCAGTCCGCCTGGTTTCAGTTGGTTGGTACCTTCAATGCCTACAACGTGCTTGCTGCGTATGCTACTGCTTGCCTCCTTGGAGCCGATGGTCAAGAAGTACTCACAGCCCTGTCTGCTCTGCCTCCTATCCAAGGTCGGTTCCAGCACATGCATGCCCAAGCGGGCTTTGATGCCATTGTCGATTACGCCCATACACCAGATGCGCTCAAGCATGCACTAACAACTATTGGCCAAATAAAAAGTAAATCAGGGAATATCATTACTGTGCTAGGATGTGGAGGTGACCGAGATAAGCAGAAGCGGCCGCTCATGGCGCAAGTTGCCTTGAAGCTTAGCAATCGTGTCATCTTTACATCTGACAATCCTCGCAGCGAAGCGCCACAGGATATTATTCAGGACATGCAAGCAGGGATGACTCCTGCACAGCAACAAACAACTCTGACTATTATAGACAGAGCTGAGGCAATAAAAGTAGCTTGTCAACTTGCGCAGCCCAAGGATATTATTTTACTAGCGGGTAAGGGGCACGAGGCTTACCAGGAAATACAAGGCAAGCGCTACCCCTTTGATGATAGAAAAATATTACAAAGCATGCTGCTCTGAGCGTAAACTTAGCTGACCATCTGCTTCACCATGAATACTACAACATATATTGATTTGGGAATAATTCAGCGCGGGCAGGGCCGTAAGGGAAATGTGGTGGTCAGGCTCAACCATGATATGCCCCACTTTGATAGGCTAAACACTTTATTAATTCAAATAAATCATACACTAGTGCCGTACTGCGTGGAACAATTCTCTCGTCAGCACCGAAGAATGATCCTCAAACTACAAGGGGTAGATGACCCCAAGGCCGTGCACTACTTACAAGGCTGCTCCGTTCTTGTGCCCCAAGAGATGCTGCCTCAACTATCCCCTCAAGAAACCTACCTAGATAGGCTTCTTGGATACCATGTGGCGGATGTTCGAGAAGGCAGCCTAGGCACTGTACAAGCTATTTACACACCTTTTCAGCAAAATCTCTTGGCCATTGACTATCAAGGCCAGGAACTGCTCGTTCCTTATCATGAGGCCATCGTCACACACGTGGATCATGAGCAGCAAAGCATTGTGGTACAGTTACCTAATGGTTTTATCAAGGCGATGTATTGATTGAGAAGTTTTGTAGTTGTGGTCCCCAACACTAGCAAAATAAAGCCCCAATTTTAAGGATATGGCTAATATTTAAGCTATTCCTCTTGTCGTGACGGTTTTGCTTCTTCCTTTGCGATGGCTGTGCGCATGCTTGTGTCTGCCTGGATGTTTTGCATGCGGTAGTAATCCATAATACCCAGGTTGCCCTTCTCAAAGGCTGCGGCCATGGCCCTGGGTACTTCAGCTTCAGCCAAAATCACCTGTGCTCTTGCATCTTGTGACTTTGCCTTCATCTCTTGTTCTACGGCCACAGCCATGGCTCTACGCTCCTCTGCCTTGGCTTCTGCCACTCTCAAATCCGCGTTTGCCTGGTCTATCTGGAGCTTCGCACCAATGTTATCGCCCACATCTATATCAGCGATATCAATAGAAAGAATCTCAAAAGCAGTACCAGCATCAAGGCCTCGATCGAGCACTAGCTTGGAGATTTGATCAGGCTTAGCCAAAACTTCTTTGTGTGTTCGGGCAGAACCAATGGATGTAATGATGCCTTCTCCTACCCTGGCCAAGATGGTCTCCTCACCAGCACCGCCTACCAATTGTTGGATATTAGCGCGAACCGTCACTCTTGCTTTGGCAATGAGCTGGATACCATCAGCCGCTACGGCTGCTACGGATGGGGTGTTGATCACCTTAGGATTAACAGAGATTTGTACTGCCTCAAATACATCGCGGCCTGCTAGGTCGATCGCCGTGGCTTGTTTGAAAGTCAGACTGATATTGGCTTTATCAGCAGAAATCAAGGCCCGGATTACCGAAGGTACATGGCCACCTGCCAAGTAGTGCGTCTCAATTTCTGAAGTAGTTACCTTGAGGCCGGCTTTGGTGGCTGTGATTAACGCATCTACGATAACGCGCGGAGGGACCTTTCGGATGCGCATAAAGACTAGCTCAAACAACCCTACTTGAACGCCAGAGAATAAGGCCGTAATCCATAGGTTAACAGGTACGAAATACAAGAATACGAGAATACCAATAGGAATGGTACCGAGCAGGAACATAAACGATAAGGAATCCATAGGAAAAACAAGTTAGCACGGGGCCGATCAGTGATGCCTGACGTCCGCTCCTCAATATACCGCCAAATTACGGAAATTTCCAAAGGACTTGTCATAAGATAGCGAGTCTGGTAGGTCAACCCATATATATTTTTTGCTATTGAATCCCCTCCAGGGCTTATCGGCCAACACCTGGCGTATGCTTTGATTTTTAATGGCAATTCAATAAATTGACTCGAATGGGGACTTTCCATTGTCTGACGTGTACTGATAGGCAGAAGATTTTACCATAGATTCACTTATAGTGGACCAGTATTTTCTGGGATAGATGCGGGAAACATCCGTTCAATACGCTCTATGCGAATACTACAGCGACCTTTTAATTGGCTTATTAAGAAACGGATGACCCACTTAGAGCGGTTTATGAACCACCCTCTAGAGGTCCAGGAGGAGCTGTTCAAGCGGCTTATTGGCAAGAGTAGACAGACTGTTTTTGGCAAGCAGTTTGATTATTCCTCTATTAAACGGGTAACGGATTTCAAAACACGTGTTCCTACACATACTTACGAACAGCTGTATCCCTACATCGAGCGTGTTCTCAAGGGAGAACGGAATGTGCTCTGGCCTACCCCTACGGCATGGTTCGCTAAGTCTTCAGGTACCACCAATGCAAGCAGTAAATACATCCCCGTATCGCCAGAAGCCCTGAAAGAGGGGCACTACAAGGCAGGCAAAGACATGCTTGCGGTCTACATCAATAACTATCCGGACAGTCAGGTAGCCAAAGGTAAAAGCGTAGGTTTAGGAGGAAGTTTATATCCTAATGATTTGCACCCTGGGTCAGATACGCAGTATGGTGATGTCTCAGCAGTGCTTATGAAAAATCTTCCTTTTTGGGCACAGTGGAGCCGAACACCTGATCTAACGGTTGCCTTGATGGGTCAATGGGAAGAAAAGGTCGAGAAGTTGGCAAGTATTACTGCCAAGAACAATGTCACCTCTATAGCAGGAGTACCTACTTGGGTGCTGTTACTGCTGCAGAAGGTAATGGCCTTACAAAACAAGCGCTGTATCCACGATGTGTGGCCTATGTTAGAGCTATTCATTCACGGTGGTATTGCCTTTGCCCCCTACAAGCCCCTGTTTCAAGCCATCACCTCAAAAGAGCTACGCTACTTGGAAGTGTATAATGCCTCTGAGGGCTTTTTTGCTGTACAAGATCAAGTATCTTCAGAAGATATGCTCCTGCTGCTAGATCACGGCATTTTTTATGAGTTTATGTCGCTGGATGAGATCAAGAAAGAACATCCAAAGACTGTTGGGCTTGAAGAAGTAGTGCTTGGGAAAGTCTATGCGCTGCTCATTAGTACCAATGCAGGGTTGTGGCGTTATCAAATTGGTGATACGATCAAGTTTACATCTCTTGCACCTTTTAGAATAAAAATAACAGGCCGGACAAAACATTTTATCAATGCTTTTGGCGAAGAAGTAGTCGTTGATAATGCAGAAGCAGCCATGGAAAAGGCTTGTCAGTTGACAGATGCCATCCTTAGTGACTACACAGCAGGACCGTGTTACCTTGAAGCAGGCAAGTCGGGAAATCATGAGTGGATCATTGAGTTTGCCAAACCGCCGAGCGACGTAGAGCGCTTTATTGATGTCCTGGATACTACCCTAAAAAAGATTAATACTGACTACGAGGCGAAGCGCTACAAAAATCTGGTACTCGCCAGACCTATTGTACACTGTGTACCCCAAGGGTTATTTTATCAATGGCTGAAGAAGCAAGGCAAGCTAGGGGAGCAGCACAAAGTGCCTAGACTTGCCAACGACAGAAGATACCTTGATGAGATACTTTCAATGCTTTAAGGAGAAAACAGCATGTTGTTCAAGCGATACGCTTCTTATGCGTATGCTTCTCGGTTCAAGGGCTGCCTCTTATTATGCATCAGGCCTGCTGATATTGATTACCCCTTTAAGGGGCCTAATCTTTTCGATCCCTTGATGATCAATCCTTGAATTGGTTAAGCGTCACGCTTACGTAAGCTGTTCCTTGTTGAGCAGTAACGGGTACTGACTGAATAACTGGTGGAGTATTCTTTAAAGACGACTGGCTGCATCTCATCAATAATATGAGACGATTCAAGCTTTCAATAGGTAGTACCGTTGAAAAATTCTTTTGAGTACGCCACTTTATATCGATGACCGAATTTTCCTGATATTCGGTAGACGCTTGTACTTTTTTGAAAGCCTCTTGATCAATCTCTTCTGCTTGCTGAAGGCTAACGCTGCCAGAAGTTTGATCACCAGGCAGGCCCAAATCTACAGCGCGGTGTGGGTTTATAACTAACTACCTCTCTGCTGTTGATGATAAGCGCCTGTTGCTAATGGCCGTTGAAATCTTGTATAAAAGGTCTCAGATCTGGGCGGGGTAGTCTAGACTCCCGAGTTTTGTAAGGTGTTGTTGGGAAACTCTTAAGTTGCTGCAGAGCCATGCTACCTTCACCTAATTTGAAATAAAGGTCCTCAACTTTTTCCTCATCGAGGCATACGAGAAGCTGTTCGATGGTCTCCTCATTCCACTTGACGTGAAGTTGATGGAGTTGCTCCCGTACCAGCTTTTTTCCCCTAGCAATTTTTCTATCTTTTTCCTGTTTCAGGAACTTTTTAATGGCACTACGTGCTTTGCGTGTTACTGTAAAGTCAAGCCAGTCTTCTAGGATTTGTTGCTTGCCGTCAGTAATCACCTTGACTTGGTCACTATAATTGAGGGCATAGTGACGAGCAACTAGCTTGTTGTTGACCTCGGCCCCTGTGCACCCAAGTCCGAATGCTGTACCCAGCTCAAAAGCGAAATCTAGCACTGTGGCACCTGCTGGCAGGAATATAGATTTCCTTTTATGCGTGAATACCTCGATTTTCTCTATTTGTGGACTAGCATCGATTGTATCTGTAAGCTCGTTCGAAACTTGTGATTCTTGCTCTAATACGGTTCTTATTTGATTGAGCCATGTATCTAGGCCAGGTATATGCTCAATTTTTTTAACTTCTTTGTACTTCCAATGCGCCGCATTCCCTTTCTCAGCTATTTCATCCATTCTTTTAGTACGTATTTGTACTTCTACCCATACTCCTTCATTACTCATGACTGTAACGTGCAACGACTGGTAGCCATTGCGTCGTGGATAGCTTAACCAGTCTCTGAATTTGTTGGGATAAACTTTATAGAGGCTTGTTACCACTTCATAAGCTTGCCAGCAACTCAGCTTTTCTCTGGACTCGGGAACATCAAGGACAATTCGGATGGCGAAAACGTCGTACACCTGCTCGAAAGGTAGTCCCTGAGTTTCCATCTTATTTCGAATGGAGGTCACGGATTTGATCCGTGTTTTGATAGTAAAAGGAAATTTTCCCCTTTTCAGTACTTCCTGAATAGGTCTTGTAAACCTTTTGATAAATCGTTCCCTTGCATCTCGGGTGCTCTTGAGTTGCCCTGTAAGGGTATGGTATACTATTGCGTTAGTGAACTTGAGATACAGGTCTTCAAGCTCTGCCTGGATAGCATGGAGGCCTAGTCTGTGTGCTATGGGCACGTAGATATATTTTGTCTGCGCAGCAATGCCTGCCCGCTGATTATAGGGAAAACGGGTCAATGTGCGCATCTTTTGAAGATTTTCAGCCATCTTCATCAAAGCAATCTTGGGATCTTTTGTGAGGGCTACTATTAAAAGTTCCGAGCTTTTGGTGCTCCTTATTTCCCTAAACTGTGGGATAGCTTCTAGTTCGATAAGCCTACGGATAGTTTGTGCTACCCCAGCGCCAAATATTTTTCTTATTTCTGGAAGTGCTATGTCCTCTGATAAGTCATATAAGAGCGCACAGATGATAGGGGCAACTCCAAAACCTATATCTTCTGCAATGATCCTGGCTATATCAAGCGCCTGCGAGATATTAACACCTGCTGCCCAATATTTCTTTTTTTGATCAGCCGCCAGGGCCAATTGAAAAGCTTTTTTCAGCTTTTGGCCATCGCCCCGCTTCATTGTGGGCTTAGCAAGCTGATACAACTTGCAACACTGCTTAGCCGCTTCTTCGTACGCTAACATTGCTGCTGCGGGCGTTCTCTCATGTAGCGTTTTAGACATGGTGTATTCAATTTCTCTAAGCAAAAACCAAGACATTTTTCACGATAGCACCTGTTTCCAGGAGTGTGTACACCATAGGCTGCATGCCATAAAAAAACAAAAATTATTTTTATGTGGACAATCTTTTATTTAGGTGTAAATTAGTGCCACTGGTCGCGGATGTGGCGGAATTGGTAGACGCACTAGACTTAGGATCTAGCGCCGTAAGGCATGGGGGTTCGAGTCCCTCCATCCGCACTCAATTTTACTGGCTAGGTAGCCCATAGGTCTATGCGGTGAGGCAGGTTACGTGTTCACCGCAGCAGGGCTATGCTGCTATTTTCTAGTTCTCCCTTCAATAGACCGTTCTATACACAAATAAGCAATGAGCCTGTAGTTTGTGGTAGTGTGGCTCAACGCAATAGGCCAATTTTCAGATAACCTAATACTCCGGCAAAGTGAAAATTTCATTCCACAAAAATACTACTACAGAGGCCTCTATTACCATCAAAATTCGGGAGACTGATTATCAAGCACGTGCAGCAAGAAGAATAAAAGAGTATAGTAAGAAAGCCAGTATAAAAGGATTTAGACCTGGCAATGTTCCTGGCGCGCTCATCCAACAAATGTATGGTCGTTCTATTCTTATGGAAGAAGTGAACACCATGCTTGCCGAATCTTTGGCGCAGTACCTGAAGGAAAATGCAATCCATGCTTTAGGGGAGCCTATGCCTGTACTTGAAAAAATAGAAGCGATTGACTGGGAACATCAGCGTGATTTTGAGTTCGAATACATAATTGGTATGCCAGGAACATTTTCCTGCGAACTTTCTAAGGATATCCAAGTAACAGCCTACAAGATTGGCCATGTAGCAGAGCAGACAGTCGATGACCTGATTGACCAGCTGCGCAAGACTTATGGTAGGGTAGAGGCAGTAACGAAAAGTGCTATTGACGATGTGATCCACGGAGAATTGCGTTACCCTGCGCAGAATTTTAAGGTACATACTGAGATTGCTGTTGGGGAAGTAGCCGAAAAAGTGCGTAAAATTTTTACTGATCTCAGCCCTAAAGATGAAATTACGTTCGATGTTCAGCAGGTCTTTGAGGGAGTTGCAAAGCTTCCAGGAATTACAGAAAAGATGTACGAAACCATGCTAAGGCTAGGTGGGCCAGCTAAATTTATAGTGCAAAAAATCCATAGACTGTCTCCTGCCGTCGTAGAACAGCAGTTTTTCGATAAGGTACTTGGAAAAGAAGTTACAAGCTCTGAACAAGATTTCAAGAAAAAGTTGCAAGCCAGAATTTTGAAAAATAAACAACAAAAAGCCGATTTGTTTTTGGAACAATCTATTCAAACAATACTCCTTAAAAAGACAGCCATTGACCTGCCAGATGATTTTCTGAAAGGCTGGCTTCAGCAAGAAAATAATACAGTGCCCAAAGAGCAAATAGAAATGTACTACCAGCAGTATGCAGAGGAGCTGCGGTGGCGTCTATTAGTAGCAGCACTTAGCAAAGAGCATAGCCTTCAGGTAACACATGAGGAAGTAGTAGACGAGGTCCGGCATCGGCTGCAGGCTACTTTTGATGGCAGTGAAGCAGTGCAGCAGTTGTCAGAAAGTAATATGGCACAGCTGATCCAAAATTTTCTTCAGAAAAATAATGGTAAGAACTACAGCAAGGTGCATGAAAGTGTGTACGCGAGCAAGTTAATCAACTTTATCAAAGACCAAATAAACATTGTTACGCAAGAGGTAAGTGTCGAAGAATTTGATAACCTTGCATTGGGGCAAAATTTCTTATAAGACGTAGTGCTCTGGGGGCGATTTCCGGCCAATAGCTATCATCAAAAAAAAACACATGCTCAACCGAAAAGAATTCAGGGACTATGCTGTAAAAGGTCGCCAAATCAGTAGTCTGCATGTTGATAATTATGTAGAGCAGGTAGAAAATATGACCCGTTCAGTCATCGAAGAAAGACCCGCCAACTTCCGGGAGATTGATGTTTTTTCCAGGCTCATCATGGATAGGATCATTTTTCTGGGCATGCAAGTGGATGATCATATTGCCAATATTATCATCGCTCAGCTCCTTTTTTTAGAGTCTACAGAACCTAACAAAGACATTCTCCTCTACATTAACAGTCCCGGCGGTGCTGTATATCCCGGGTTGGGAATCTATGATACGATGCAGTACGTTACACCCCATGTGGCCACAATTTGTACAGGCTTGGCAGCCTCGATGGGCGCTGTTTTGTTAGCAGGGGGGGCACCTGGCAAGCGTTCTGCTTTGCCCCATGCCAGAATTATGATTCATCAGCCTTTGGGGGGCGCACAAGGCCAAGCCTCTGACATGGAGATCACTATCAAGCAAATGATAGAGATCAAAAAAGATTTATATCAAATTTTTTCCAAGCACACGGGAAAAAACCCTACAACAATAGAAAAAGATGCAGATAGAGATTTTTGGATGCGGGCAACACAAGCGCGAGATTACGGGATCATCGATGAGGTATTAGAGAAAAAGCAATAAATATATGGAAACACTCTACTGTTCCTTTTGCAGACGAAGCAATGATGCGGTGGTAATGATGATTTCTGGCCATGCTGCCCACATATGTGATAAGTGTATTGAACAAGCCATTTTACTCGTCGACAAAGAAAGCAAGGAACCACCAAGCAAGAAACCGCAATT
>DCSL01000044.1 GCA_002325615.1 Amoebophilaceae bacterium UBA1467 | reverse complement strand
ATTTCAACACGCACGACGCAGCCACACGAAGAATACTGGAAGCAATCACGCTCAAAATAAAAAAAGAAAAAGCATACAGTGAAACGGTTAGAAAATGTGCAGGATATAAGATTACAGAGTTAAGTAAGCATGGTGCCACCCAACCCCTCTCCTATATCAAGCACGAACAATACGTTATTGCCAGTTACTCCTCTTTACTGATCGAAGATGTGGTACGGGGGCTAGCTAGTAAACAGAAAACAGGGTTTTTAGACCTTAAAAAAGCAGCAAATACACAAGGTAGCCTTTATGTTAACTTCAGCCAGTTACCCCAACTCTTACGCACCTTTGTACAACACGGCCAAGTAGATACCCTCAGTACTTCTCTGACTACGTTTGCCCGAGCCAGCCATTTCAACCTTAAACTGACCCATCACCATCTGCTGTTCAGTGGCTTTGCTAAAGACCAGAAAACAACAACTTCTGCATCTTACTTGACGCATACACTACCTAACCAGGCCGCTGGTGCCATGCTGCTAGCGCCCTACTTACCCCAAAATACGGCCGTGCTGCAGCATTTTACTTTTAACGAGGCAGAACAGCTTTTGACTTCCTTTCAACAATACAGGTCATTGCCGCAAGTAGGGAAAATATCAGATACACAAGGTATCAGTCTGCTTGCTGGCACCCTTGATCCTTTGCTCCAAGGAGAAATAGGACACTGTACACTAGCTAGAAACAACCAACAAGAAGACCAGCTTGTCTTTATAAGGGTGCATGATCCTCAGGTATTTATAGAAACATTCAAGGAATTAAACTTGCTCACTTTATTATCATCGCAGGGAATACATCAGCCTTCCAGCACTTACAAACTGACGACTGATTACTTCCAGTATTGGCTACCGGGACAACTCTTCCCAGCCTTCGAGGCCAACTATATTACTCAAATTGACGACTACATTGTGCTGGCCAACAGCCAAGTTGGCTTACAAACATGGCATACCCAGTACCTTCAAGGAAAAACTTGGGCTAATGCTCCCCAACAAAATGCATGGCTAGAAAGTAGGCTCGAAAAAGCTCATTTTAGCCTGTTTGTCGATCTAAAAAAAGTATGGCCTCAAATCATCCATTCACTCAAGCCCGCCTGGCAGCAAGTATGCAAGACACATGCTGACGCTTTGCAAAAGTTTCAACATGTCAGTTTGCAGCTCTTGCACGAACCAGACACAGGTTGTTACATAAGCATCTTGTTAAACCATCAAGAAAAAGAACAAATCAGGGAAAGCTCTGCTCAGCAGGTAACAGCAATCCAGCAAGATATTCTCCCAAAGACCGTGGCCACCTCTACCATCTTTCAAACAGAAGCACCTATCATCAACCGTCCTTGGTTGGTCAAAAGCCATCGGGGAAAAGGCCACTATATACTGCTGCAAGATGCCCTGTACCAATTGTATTTTCTAGACCCCACTGGGAAACTGTTGTGGAAAAAAACCTTGGAAAATCCTATCACTACTGACTTTTTGGAGGTAGATTATTACAACAATAACAAGACACAATACTTATTTGCTACAGACAAGCAGCTCCATTTGATCGACTATCATGGCCACAAAATAAGTAGGTATCCACACCCATTGCATCAGCCCGGTCAACCTGTGCACCTCCACGTTGCAGATTATAGTCATAACAAGAACTACCGCTTCTTAATAGCCACCGCACAAGGCAATATCTATCTGACAGACAAACACTACCAGCCTTTACCTGCTTGGAATCCCCGGTCTTTGAAACAAAGTTTTGCAAGTACGCCCCTTCACCTCAGGGTGCAAGGGCAAGATTACTTCTTAGCATTACAAACGAATGGTACTCTACAGGCACTTAATAGAAAAGGCCAAAACTGCCCTGGGTTTCCTGTTGACCTAAAAGCGCCCGTACACAATCCATTGTTAGTGCGCACAGGCAAGACAGCTGATGATACTTCCCTGATTGCCTTGACCGATGCAGGCCAGCACATCTGTCTCAACCTGGATGGGCGTATACAGGAGAAAGTACAGCTTGATCGTTCCGAGGATACCTCTAGTTTTATTTTGTGTCCGAACTGCGCAACGGGCCATCAATACGTCATGATGCGACAGGACCGAGATAAAGTAATCGTAATAAACGAAGCCAGGAACTTACTTTTTGAACTACAACACCAAGCACAGCGTTTGCTATTGCAGTACTATAATTTTGATGACAAGCACCAGTTCTATGTACTGACCGACATGGACAAGCAGCTTACCTACCTTTACGATCATACGGGCAGGCTACTCCATGATGTCCCTTGGTGCAATGGGCACGCAGTAAGTCTGTTTTTTTCAGAAGCAGAAAGAAAGTTAAGGATCTATGTCGGCCTTGAGACTAAGCTCTCAGAATACACACTTCCGTATTGAAAGTTGGACAAGGTTTGCTCTATCTCTTAGAGTTCGGGTACACGGAGTATTAGAGGAAAGGCAAGAGCGGCGCCATTTTGCTCAATGATTTGGATGATCTTTAAGAAAATATCTTGCTGTACATTGTAATAAGTCTCCCGGTCTGCAGTCTTTGTGAAAGCATGGATATTAATCTTGAGCGAAGAAGGCCCAAACTCTGTAAAGTGTGCCAGCAACAATTTTCGTTGGTCTATTCCGGGGTGCGCGTGCAGCATGGTACGTATCTCTTGCGTAATCTTATCAAGCACAGCAGCATCCGTATTGCGAATTCCAACCATCTCCTTGATGCAGCGGTTCTTCATCCTGCTAGAGTTGACAACAATGATAGAAGATAAAACAGCATTGGGCACATAACATACCTTCTGATCAAATGTCCTAATCTGCGTAGCACGCCAACCAATATCCTCTACTTGTCCTTCTATAGCCTTGTCAGGAGAAGAAATCCAGTCCCCCACTTTGAAATTTCGGTCTGCATAGAGTACAAGCCCCCCAAAATAATTGGCAAAAATTTGTTGAGCACCAATACCAAGTATAATGGCAGAACCTCCACCAAATGCCACGATACCAGAAACATTAATGCCTAGCAGCGGAAGCACGAATAGAATTACGATGATGATAATACCCACACGCAGTAACTTCCCTGTGGCTTGGACTGTGGTTTTATCTGGGCGCTTTTTAGCTAAGTGGCCTAATAAAAGCTGTTCTTCAAAGAGCTTGATAAAACGCACAAACACCCATGCAAAAAGCAATGCAAGCCCGACATTACGTAGCTTCCATACCAGATGCACCAACGCATCGTCCATCTTCGAGGTAAAAATATTGACGACAGAAGCCGCAGCTTTCACCCAAATAAAAACAATTAACGGCCAATGAATGGCTTCAAGAAGAGCACTTGTAATGAAATACCTTTTAGTGAGTCTAGGGTGTATTTTCTGATAGAAAAGGTAGCAAGTATAGGTGAGAAAAATAGCAATACTTGATACAGATAAAAGATGAATAGACCATGTATGCGCTTTTAGGAGCACTTTCGCATTTTCAAAAAAAGAGATCATTACTACGCTAATCAAGGTTAAAAATTAATCAACAGCATTGCGACGCACTTAGGCATCTTCTAGGCACTGTCGAAGCAGGGCGTTGGCCACTTTGGGCGCTGCCTTGCCTCGGCTTTTTTTCATCACTTCTCCCATTAGCATGCCTAGAATGCCTTTTTTTCCATTTCGGTAAGCTGCTATCTTCTCTGGGTAGGCAGCGAGGACTTCATCTACAAGTGCTTGTATCTTTTTTGTGTCGCTTTCCTGGAGCAAGTTGAACGCTTGGGCCAGTGCCAAAGGACTTTTGTCAGGCTGAGCCAGCAGGGCTGGATAGAGCTTTTGCGAAGCTACTGAAAAACTAAGTTGGTCCTGCTCCACCAGTGCGATAAGCTTAGCGAGGATCATGGGCTGCAACGGAAACTCCTTGATCGATAGTGTCAGCTCGTTGAGGTAAGATTTCACAGGCCCCATGACCCAGTTGGAAGCTGCTTTATAGTATGTCGTTAGTTGACATAGTTCCTCAAAGTATAGGGCAGTGTCCCTGTCCTCCGTCAACACCGAGGCATCATAGGCAGGTAGTTGGTAAGTATTAATAAATTTTTTGCAACACTCCCTAGGCAGCAAAGGCATGGCCTGCCGCAACACTTCGATCCATTCTTCTGACATGACCAGCGGCGGCAGGTCCGGTTCTGGAAAATAACGATAGTCTTTTAGTACCTCTTTCTCCCGCATGGACTGCGTAGTATTCGTATCGGCATGGTAAGAACGTGTTTCTGCAACAACAACGCCTCCCCTCTCCGGACACCAACATCACCTTTTGTACACACTGTCGCAGTGCTTGCTGCAAGCATGGAAAGAGCAATGCATCTTGGCTGCTTGTTTGCA
>DCSL01000034.1 GCA_002325615.1 Amoebophilaceae bacterium UBA1467 | reverse complement strand
AGCCTTTTTTCTGCTTGCATAATTTCTGCATTCCTAAAGGGATACTTTTTTAGGTTATTGATACCCAACTCTGTCAATTCTGGAACTATTTCAACACCCTGTACTGTCCCCGTTGCCCCTACAATATAGGCTAGCAATGCAGTAGTCCACCCTGAACCAGAGCCAATGTCTAGTATCTTTTCCCCTGCTTTCGGAGCTAGTTTTTCTAACATAAAAGCCACAGTAGTTGGCTGTGAAATAGTAGCCTTGTAGCCAATGTCTAAAGGGTGATCTTCATAAGCCAGGCTGCTTATGCCTGACGGTACAAAATATTTTCTATCTACTGCCTGAAAAGCAACAATAATCGTAGGCGTTGTTAACGCGCCACGCCTTACTAATTCATCGACTAATTCATTGTTACTTTGCATGCGCATCTGGATTTTTTATCTCGGGCGTTAAATACGCAGTAGTGGCATTTGTACCCTCAAAATTTTAAATTTTTAGTATTAAAAAAACAAGTTTCATTGGTCTGATGGGAAATATTTAGCATTACGTAGCGTCTGGAAAAAATAAATCACTGCCGAGAGCACACCTGAAAAAAGTCTACCTGCTATTCGTCATAGATACTGTCTTTTTAATTTTTTTTGGTAGATTCGTCTCTCAGAGAAAATTATCCATTATGAAAAAAGACATCCATCCCGCTTATCAAGAAGTTGTTTTTTTAGATACTTCAAGTGATTCGAAATTCTTGACACGCTCTACGATGAACGCCAAAGACACTATACAGTGGGAAGATGGCAAGGAGTACCCCTTAATCAAAGTAGAGATCAGTGCCGCCTCCCATCCTTTCTACACAGGGAAGAAAATTTTTGTGGACACGGCCGGAAGAGTGGAGAAATTCCAGCAGAAGTACGGGAAAAAATAGATAGTAGTTGTGTAATCTTTGAATGGGCCATTGCATGAATATCGTACTTTTTGACACGCCTCAGGCTAGGAGATTACTAAAACCTTTCTCTTATACAAGGGCATTGGCCAAAGTAAGGGTTGGGATTCGCACAATTGAGGAAAAATGGAAGCATTATTTGCAGGGTGATTACTCATTTCTTACAGCGCCTTACCTCAGTAGTAAGTTTCCCTGCGTAGACGCCCAAGAAAGTCTGTGTATCAACAGCACAGTCTGTCCTGACCAAGTACTTGTAGAGGCTATCAGAAACCTTAAAGGCAATCAGAAGCTTGTAAAAGACGATACGCTGATTGCCACTCTTTGTGACAGAACAGCGCTCCAGGGTTTTCAAAATGATGATTTTGGCACTCCTCATTTGCAAAGCATCCTCTTCGAGGGCCCGCTCACACAAATCAAAAATAACTGGGACATTTTCTTAATCAACGAACAAGAGATTATAAAAGATTTTCAATGTATTTGCAAAAGACGTACTACACAACGCATTCAAGATCAACATACCATTACCTACAATGAGACAGATGTTTTCCTAGAAAAAGGCGTCTCGACCAAAGCAGTCATTCTAAATGCCGAGTCAGGTCCTATCTACATTGGTAGCAATGCTATCATTCAAGAAGGTGCTATCATTCGCGGACCTGTTGCGATTTGTGAGGAAGCGCAAATCCATGCAGGAGCCAGGATAAGTAATGCGACTACTATTGGCCCTTATGCAAAAGTGGGCGGTGAGGTCAGTAATTCGGTCATTTTAGGTTACAGTAATAAAGCCCATGATGGCTTTATGGGGCATTCGGTAATTGGGGAATGGTGTAATCTAGGGTCAGGAACAAATACCTCTAACTTGAGAAGTGACTATGGCAACGTCAAAACTTGGGACGAACATAGAAAGGAGTTTTACACCACAGACAAGCAGTTTTGTGGGCTCTTTATGGGTGATTATAGCAAGTGTGCTATTAATACGATGTTTAATGCGGGGACAATGGTCGGGGTAAGTGCCAATTTATTTGGCGTGGGCTATTTTGATAAAGTTATCCCTTCTTTCACTTGGGGCATGCTAGACAAGCGTATACAAACCTACCGCTTAGATCAGGCACTGGAAGCAGCTGAACGAATGACGGTTCGACGCTCGGTACAACTAACAGAACAAGACAAAAAAATCCTCGCACACGTATTTCTTACTACTGCTCTTTATCGAAGCTAAAAAGATTCAGTAATGCAGTTTGCAGCTATTCAGGACTATGCGCCTCTCAAGCGACATCTTATTCATATAGCGCAAAGTAACCAGGTCCCACATGCCCAACTATTTTGGGGCCCTGAAGGCAATGTCAGCCTCCCCTTAGCATTGGCCTTTATTACTTATCTCAACTGTCAGAATAGACTTGAAGAAGATGCTTGTGGCCAATGCGCTTCTTGTCTCAAAATGAAAAAGTTTGTCCACCCAGATGTAAAATTTATTTTTCCTACTAGTGCTACCAAGCAAGTCATAGGCAAGGATGTCGTCAGTGCAAATTTTCTAAAGACTTGGCGTACTTTTCTCCATGAACATCCTTATGGTCATGACAGCGACTGGAGCTACTATCTGAATAGCGAAAACAAGCAGCTTAGTATTTCAAAAGAAGAGGCCAGAGAAATCATCCAAGCCGTAAGCTTAAAAGCCTTTGAGGGGGCGTATAAGGTTGTCCTCATCTGGCTTCCAGAATACCTCCACATAGCGGCTGCCAATGCGTTACTCAAGATTGTAGAAGAACCCCCTCCCCATACACTTTTCTTGCTGGTAAGTGTTTATCCTGAAAAGATTCTGGGCACAATCCGCTCACGCACACAGCAGATACATATCCCTGCTTTTACAGATAAAGCACTTTCAAGTATACTCGCACAACAGTGTTCTCTGAATCAGGAGCAGCTAGCACAGATTACACTGTTGTCGGATGGAAATCTCAACAAGGCACTCAAGCTTGTCGAGAATATGACGGGAGATTATTTTGACTACTTTAAAAGCTGGATGCGGTTGTGTTATGCCCACGACTTGACGAAACTGGTAGCCCAAGCAGAGTCTTTTCAGGAGATGTCCAAAGCAGGCCAGAGAAATTTCTTAGCTTATTCCTTACACATGCTACGAGAGGCATTAGTGCTGTATTTTATACAAGCAGGGCTCACACGGACTACAGATGCAGAGCAAGAGTTTACTCAAAAATTGAGAAAAACCTTAACGCATCAGCAAATCAAGGAATGGATCACCTGGTTGAATCAGGCTTATTACCATATAGAACGGCACGTAAATCCAAGAATACTATACTTGGATTTGTCTCTACGGATCTCCCATACTTTTACGGCTCTAGCTTAACCAGTCCATCCTACTATTAGGGGAAACTATTGCTTCAAATTCAATTGTAAGCAATTATACTGGCCATGCTACCAAGCATTAGGCACTCCTCACAGAAAGTTGAGATTACCACCTCCCAGGTTGTACCTGTAGCCATAGTAGGCTGTAACAATCGCCCCCTTGACGCCTTAGCTTCATACATCTCCACTTCACTGACACACCCGGTTGGGTTGTCCGGTCCTACACTAGCCATTACCTTTGTACGCTTTATGTAAGGCACCACAACCCATACGAAGCAAATGCACCGAATTACACCGATTGTCAAAAAACTTATTCTTCCCAATATTGCGATTTTCTTTGCACAAAATTTACTAAAGCTTGACCTGATAGATACCCTGGGACTAAGGTGTGTTTTATCTGACTACTTCAGACCCTACCAATTCTTTACCCACCTTTTTGTACATGCAAGCTTTGGTCATCTTTTTAGCAACATGCTTGCCCTGCTCACTTTTGGGCCTATTTTAGAGCATACACTGAACTCTAAGAAATTTATCACATTCTATATCATTACAGGGCTAGGTGCAGCAGTACTTTATGCAGGGATGCAATACCTTGAGGTAAGTAAGATTGAGAGTTTGTACCACACTTATTTGATCCAACCTGATCCAAAAAGCTTTGTAGCTTTTTTAAAAAAATTTCCCCATAACACCTATAGCTCTTTCTATTCCTTTATCTCTACTTTTTTTGAGCGCCCTGACGACCTGGCTTATATAGCCAAGAGCAAGGCGATAGTCAGTCAACTATATACACTCAAAGCTAACATGCCTACAGTAGGCGCTTCTGGCAGTGTATTCGGTATATTCATGGCATTTTCCATGCTATTTCCCAATACAGAGCTATTTTTATTCTTCATTCCTCTTCCTATCAAGGCCAAGTACGTGATTGCCATCTATGGTATGTATGAACTATATGCAGGTGTGAGGGACAATCCTGCTGATAATGTGGCGCACTTTGCCCATCTCGGAGGTATATTATTTGCCTATCTCTTGGTTCGATGGTGGAAGAAGCAGAATCAGCATTATTAACCAACTATGTTCCTAGTCCTACCAAAGCATCTCAGGAAGTACTCTTGCTTATAGTTTAGCCTTGTTCTTGCATGCTCCACACAACCCAAGGTATTGTATTAAGCAATATCAAATACAGAGAAACTTCTATCATTGCCAAAATATTTACCGAGACTTTTGGGCTGCAGGCTTATATTATTCAGGGCGTAAGAACGAAAAAACCCAAATACAACATTGCCCTCTTTCAGCCACTCACGCTCCTAGATATGGTAGTGTACTATAGAAAGCAGAGAGGTATACAGCGTGTGGCTGAAGTGCAGTGCTGTACACCCAACAACAATATTTTAGACAATATCAAAAAGGCAACTATGGCTGTGTTCCTAGCGGAGTTTTTAGCTAAAATGATCCGTGAAGAGGAACACAATGAGAAGTTATTTAATTTTTTGTGGCGGGCAGTGGTGGAGTTGAATGAGAAAATTGCTGGCTATGAGTTATTTTACCTGACCTTCATGCTACAACTAGGGCATTATTTAGGCTTTGGCATCAGTAATTTTCAGGACATCTATACACAGTTGCGTCGTTCAGGGCAGCACTGGGAGATCAATCAAGAAACGCTAGAGGGCCTCAATTCTTTACTACCTAGCAACAAAATACATGGACAGATCAAAATGGATAAGGCCATGAAAAGGCGTGTCACGGACGCAATCATCAAATTCTACCAACTACACATAGACA
>DCSL01000002.1:13274-17651 GCA_002325615.1 Amoebophilaceae bacterium UBA1467 | reverse complement strand
CAAGGGCATCAGGTTCGTTTTCAGGAACAAGCAGGTACGTGGATGGCCCAGGTAGAAGATGTATGGGGCCGTACGCAGCAACTTCTGGTGGTTTGTGCACCGGATCAAACGCCAGAACGTGTCCTGCAGCAGTTGTCCAGTAAGGCGCTTGGCCAACATAAATACTGGGTACATGTCTTCAACACCCACCAGCCGCCTTGGGCGCCTAGGGTTGTGTATGTGGGAGCGTTGGGTATTAGAGGAGGGGGGAATAGTTCGAGTAGTGGTGGTCGATGTTCCTATCCTTATACAATCGATGGGGGCTATAACTCCGATGGCGAGCCTGATGGTGCCGTAAGAAGTGGCGGGTATACCTTCTATCGTTCTAACACCAACAATTGGTGTGTTGAGATTGTACCCGGTAACCTTGGTTGCATTACGAGAGCAGATAATTCTATGACACTCTCGGCCAATGACATTAGAGCTATTGGTAGTTGGTCTCATCATGATTGTGATGTAGGTTGGGGCAATTGTTACGTCCCCAACACCTCCTACTCCACCATTACAAGCGCAGCGTGAGCGGCGGCGTGAAGAGCGTAGAAGACAAGAAGAAGCCCGTCGTCAGGACGAGGAGCGTAGAAGACAAGCAGAAGCTCTTCGTGAACGCGAGGAGCGCAGAGCGAGACTGGACGAAACATACCGCCGAGAAGAGGAGCGTAGACGGCAAGAAGAAGCGCGCCGTCAAGCAGAGGAACGAAAAAGGCAAGGAGAGGCGCGCCGTCTAGAAGAAGAACGCAAAAAACAAGAAGAAGCGCGCCGTCTAGAAGAGGAACGTAAAAAGCAAGAAGAAGCGCGCCGTCTAGCGCTAGAGGAAAAGTGTAAGGCAGAACGCCGCGTTTTGGCTCAACAAATAAGCACCCAGGCTGCGGAGGTTGCTGCTACCCAGGCTAGCTTCGAGCAATTTTGGAATGAGTCTGCCACCATACAAAATCGGCAGGCTCAAATGCGTAAAACCTTAAAAGCCATGGCGGTCCCGCAAGCAGTGGGTCAGACCTATACGCAGGAGTATGTAGGAACGCCAGCTTTAGGAGCAATGGATCCCCACGATTCTTACGATGATGACGAAGAGTCGTTTGTAGGAGATGCTCCTTTGTCTCATGAGGCTTCGGTAATCGCATCGTTAGAAGAGAAAAAACGGCCCACGCCTGTTGATCTGGCAACAGGGGCAGCCGAGGAGGTGCACGTAGGTACAGCTAGTAGCGTGGTGGATGGTAGTGAATCGGCAGCATCTGCCGTTGTGCCTAACACAGATAACGATACTGCTGCCGCTGTGTTGCCCAACACCGATGAACAATCACAAGGCAAAGCCAGTAGTGTATATGGCAGTGCTGCCGCTTTTTCTAAGGATGCGGAAGACTTTTCCTCTGCATGCACTGATGGTGGGCACATATATACTGAGCATCCTGAGCCGGAGTACCGGAGTCAAGGTGAAGGTGCACAAGATGTCAACCCAACACCACAAGTCGCCCGTGAGCAGTTGGAGCAATTAGAACAAGTAGAAGCAACTGTCTCAGTGCCACAGTGGCTAGAAAAAGATGCTCAATCACAATCCACGCAAAAATGGCAACCCCTGGCAACACCCTCTTTGCCAAAGCCACCTTTCAACCTCTACAAAACGCTCAAGCACGTTGCTAAGGCCATCACGATCCCGTTCGATCATCGCCCGCTTGCGCCACTAGTCCAGGCTGTGAATAGAGTCTGCATACAGCTCAACCAATGTTCTTTATGTACCGAGCAGTTGGACGCAGCAATTACAAGAGGCAACGAGGTCATGCGCTTGATACAGCGGCCACACACCCTTGCCCTAGATTTCCATGAACGTGTACTACACAAAACAATCGAAGAGAAGCTTTCGTGCCATGTGCGGCTCTATCAACGCTTAGATCACTGGTCATGTCATTTCACGGATGAGGACCGACAAGCTTTTGAAGCAGTGATAGTGCCTATTTTAAAGCAGCACTTCCTACGCGCCAACACCGAAGTGCAGCAAGCGTTGCTCACCTACTGGGAAAACGGGGGGCATTGCTACACAGACATACTCCAAAGCACTGATGTGGCAGACTGGCTGCTTCAGTCACTTTTCCTGGACATCGTCCAAGAAGCGCTGGTAGCCAATAATCACCTGTTGCGTGATCAATTTGTGCAAGGGATTGGGCGTTTGGCACAACACCAACAAGGGCCTGCCCTAAACAAGTGCTTGACCCAACTGCTGTGGTCGTTACGTGCCAAACAACAAGCCCACCAGCTCAATCTCTTAACGCTCTGTAAGCTCATGGCGTGGCTACCCACCGATGAGGAGCAAGCCCTGCGCTTACTTAATAACGATGCCCATGACTGGTCTCATGCACTCAAAGCCCACTGGATCCAACCTCGTTTAGCAGTCTTTCAAGACCGATATCAAGAAGACCAAATGGCAACGCTATCGGACCTATGGACACGATTACCTTGGGACAAGGCACTCACCAATGGGTTTTTACGTGCTGTTGCAGCAGAAAAAGACTATACGGCGCTTGAGCACTTGCTACGTTTCCTAGAGAAATACCCTATCGAAGCCAGTACACTGCTAGACACTTTTCATACAGGGGCGCCAGAAGGGCTAGAAAATCCTTGCAGGATTTTACACCATGCACTCGCCTGTGAATTAATTCATACGCCTGTAATGGAGCTGTTTGGTCAGCAGTCCGATGCGCTATATGGGCAGATTACCACCTTATTGCAATCTCATTTGGGTGCCTACGAGGCACTGCATACGCTTTTAATCACTTTACAAACACCTGAAACGAGCAATCACTACAGCTCCGAGAGGTTTTGACACTGTTAAGTGATTATGGGGCGGCCACGGAAGTATATGTCAAGGCTTTCAATTCCATCACTGAACAGCCCGCCAACCAGTGGGAGAAAACCACCCACCAGCTCGTCGTAGATGCTACGTTTCATGATTCGCATGAACTGAGTACCCAAGAGATGATTGACAGGATTGCTCAGCATGCACCCGATGTATTTTTTGCTGGCGATGCTCAAAAGTTGCAAAGTAGCTATGAAGCGCTGATAGCTGCTTACCAAAGCCATGCTTCTATGCTCCGCCAGATACAGCAGCCTATTGCACAATGGTCTCGAGAGACGGTGACGGCATGGGCAAAAGTGGTTAAGCAACACTACCACCAAGCAGGGCCAAGGAAGTTTATCCCCCAAGGTGAACTCCTTGGCCGCCATGAAGCGTGCGGTAGAACTCCAACATGGTTTTGCACCAAGAGCTACGCAGCTTTTGTCGGTACTCACACTGCTCAACACACCCGAAACAACAGGCCGGCTAGCACAAATCAATACCGGTGAGGGCAAGTCCGATCATCGTGGCGATGTTGGCGGCTATACATGCTTTGCAAGGCCAAAAGGTAGATGTGCTCACCACCTCTGAAGAGCTTTCGATACCCGAAGTAAAGAAGCAAATGCCCTTTTTTGAGATGCTGGGACTTACCATAGGCGAGAATAGCAAGAAGAATGCTACCGACGACGAGGCCAGACATGCCATTGACCAAAAAGATATTGTCTACGGTACGGCAGAAGATTTCCAAGCAGATATTATTAGTACAGAATTCTTCCGGCGCAACATTAGGGGGGATCGTGGTTTTGGCGTGGTCTTGGTAGACGAGGTAGACAGCATGCTCTTTGATGACCGTAACTACAGTACGCAGTTGTCGAGCCTCACCCCTGCGATGAACCACCTGGAGCATGTCTTGGGTAGGGTATGGAACCAAATTGCTATAGTTGCGAGCTGCTTGCGCACCATAGACGGGCAGCACTATTATATGCATCCTAAGAAGGTGGAGCAAGATACTGCGGAGGATGAGACCAAAACGGAACAAAGCTCCCAAAATGAGACAGGAGTAGCACCTAACGAAGAGGAAGTTGAAGCCGTGTCTATATCGGATCCAAGAGTTTTCTTAAGGAATGCTACCTGTGACTATCTATCAGCACATTTACGCGAACTTAATTCCGAAGAGCGTGAGCAGCTAGCTGCATACAAAGCAAGTGAGCGCCATATCGAGCAACTCAGGGACAAGGCTAGTAAAAATGAAGAAGAGCATAAACCGGCACTAGATGCGGCCATCGCAGCACACAAGGAACCAGCCTGGAGTAAGGTAACGGAAAAAAAACCTTACCTAGAAATACCGGTACATCTCCAAGATTTTGCAAGGAAACAGATGCCCAAGTGGATAGAAAATGCCATCGACGCACTGCTTTGCTATCAAAAAGACAAGCATTACCATGTCAAAGGCGGTAAGGTCGTCCCTATCGACTACAGTAATACCGGTGTTTTGCAACACAACACGGTGTGGG
>DCSL01000002.1:0-13234 GCA_002325615.1 Amoebophilaceae bacterium UBA1467 | reverse complement strand
ACAACACGGTGTGGGACGATGGCCTGGCGCCATTCTTACAAATCAAAGAAGGCCTTAAGGTGACCCCTGAAGGTATTGCTACCAACTTCATCTCTAAGCCAGGCTATTTTAAAAGGTACACGGGTCGCCTTTATGGTCTCACCGGTACCCTCGGCAACACTACTACCCGTAATTTTCTACAAGAGATGTATGGCGTAGACATGGTGACCATACCGCCCTACAAATGCCGTGAGATTCTGAACAATGATGCCTCGCGCTATCTCTGTAAAGAGTTGTTACCAAGACTTGTGCCTACATCAACAGCCTGGTACGACGCGATTGTCGAAAATACACTGCGCGCGGCACGCAACGGCCAGGCGGTCCTTGTAATCTGTAACTACATGAGCCAGGTGCACCGTCTCAGAGAACGCTTGGTAGGCAAGTATGATGCCAGCAAGCTATTTACCTATACAGGCGAACAAGATTTTAAGCAACATTGGGTAGATACCGGTGAGATTATCCTAGCTCCCACCATTGCGGAACGTGGTACAGACCTGACAACCTCTGCAGCGGTAGAAGAACGTGGGGGACTCCATGTGTGCATTACCTTTTTGCCAGAAAGCTACCGCGTAGAATTACAAAATGCAGGTAGAACCGCCCGGCAAGGCAAGAAAGGAAGTGCACAACTCATCTTGTGCACATCGAGTGAAGAGACGCTGCAAGACCTGCGCGCGCAGCGGGACCAACAAGAAGCCAAAGCCATTGAGCAGGCCAAACAAGATGTAGACCAAATGCTTTCTTCAGATCGCCTCTTTGTGCGCTATTGTGGGGTAGAGGCCTCTTTCTTCCCTACCATGGAAGCTGTAGCCAAGATGGAGTTAAGCCAGCGCTTACTGGCTGCTTGTCAGGCACATATGGAGGTGGCATTGTCATCGGATGCAGTGCAAGAGTTGTATGAGGAGCGTGTCCAAAAGCTCTTGGATACAGAGCTTATCAAGCTTGCCCATGTACTTCTACAAAAAGAGACGGCAATGATTCAGGAGATGGTAGCCGCAGGATCTTATACAAAAGAGGCGCGTCGTATAGCGCGGGATGCATTGGTACAAGAAGCAAGGGCAGGTATTGTACAAAAATTGCCGCTAGCCGAGTTTCGTAAGCAGCACGAAACCAAAGAACGCGAAGCATTCCTATTACAACAAAAAATGCAAGAAGACATTCCTGCTGACGTTTTAATTGCCATTTTGAATAACCAGGTGTACGTGCCGCCTGGAGCCGATCTGGCCCAACAGTATGATTGGTCAGAAGCCGATCGCCATGGCAGCCAGGAAAGGTGGGGTATTTGGCTGAAGAAAGATGGTGCGGAAAGTGATATGAATGGTGCAGCACGCCACCGCCGCTTTGATGGTTTAGAAAAAGAGCTGCAAAGCGACGCCCAAAGAGACAAGCTCATCCAGAACCCTTATTACTATGTTGAAAAAGGGAATGAACTTTTACAACGTAGTTTTTCAGGGTCAGCAGTGCATGCCTACAACAAGGCCATCGCCTTAGACCCGCTGTACAGTGTCAATGCCCGTTTTAACAAAGCCAGAGCCTTACTTATCTCTAAAAAAAATAAAGATGACCACAGCGAAGCCAAACAAGAGCTGGAGGAAGCCCAATATTTGATCAGAAAGCAAAAAAATGAGCTCCTTACTTTTGATTCCCTAGTGGGGCAGACGGGTAAGAAGCTCCTTACATCAGAACATGTACAGCACCAGCTCGATATTCTGAGCCAGCAAGAAAATTATATACAATCAGCAATTGGAGTGATTGAAGGTGCACAAGACAAGGACTGGGACGTAGAGATCACAGAAATAAAGTCACTACAAGAACTGTTCCAGGAGGCGCCAGGCGAGCGTAAACAGGCCATCGAGGAGGCGCAGTGTAATGGCTTTACCTGTGTCTTTACGATCAAAGAAAATAACCCAAAAGGTGGTGGAGTATCGTCGCTGTGGCGCTGATTGGCTTAGCGCAGATTGCTTTAAATGTATTATGTACTACGGTTGGTCTAGTCAATTTGACCAACCATCTTATACAGCAGGGTATTTCAGACCTGATGGCAGCATTTAAAGCCATCAAGGGTGGAGGTTATTTTAGTTGGAAAGAGTGGGGCATACAAAAAGCCATTAGTATAGCAGTTGCGTTTATCGGTGCTGGGTTGAAGGCGGTGACGAAATGGGTGGGCGACAAGATAGCACCCAGCTTGAAGCAAAGTATCAAAAATTTTGCAGGCAAATGTAAAGCCCTTAGTAAGCGTTTTACGGGTGGTTTTACAACAAACGATGCAAGCAAAACGCGAATTTTACTAAAAAAAGCAGGTGCGCGCTTGGCAGGTGGTATTGTTAAAGACCTGGTACAGACCTTGGTCAATGACGGACTCGATGAGCTTTTGATCGAACGCATCTCCGCAGCGATTGAAAAGAAGGTAACTGATAAGATCATTGAATCTTTGGAGAAGAATACGTGGGTACAGGCAGCTATTGCATTGGATGTAAAGAATGACAGCAATCATTGGCAAAATATCTTCCAGCAAGAGGGGTTGGCAATCCTTCAGGACCCTGGAAGTGAATTCCGGCGTGCTTGCAAGGAGGTGCTCAAGGGGGTAGTTACGAATGAGGTGCTTGACCAGTTAAAGAAAACGACATCAGGCAGTGTTCAGTTGGTGGAAGAATTTATACAGGCTGCTCCACAGATGGCCGAAGCGACACACAAGGCCCTCACATTGACGGGTACGTTTCTAACGAAATTTGAAAGCAAGATTCAACAAAAATACAAGAAAGACATTGAGAAAGTGCAAAAGGAACAAAAAGAAAAGGAAGAGCAGCAACAGCAGCAAGAAGAACGGCAGCAGACACAAGTAGCAATGCACGTGGTCAATGCACCACCGCCAGTAGATGAAGAGGACATGATCGTCCCGAAGGTAGTTGTCAATCAAGCGTATACAAGTGACTTACGCGATTACTACTATGAGGCTCCCTCTAGTGCTGGTAATTTATACAGTACGTTTAGCAGCCATCTTACTAGGCAGATCACAAGTCAGATACAGCAGGGTATTATTCATCCATTGGCAGGAATAGGTGTCAATATGGGCGTTGACAAGATGTTGGCAGGTGTCCATGAAGCGATTGAGAAAGAGGAAGCGCGTTATATGAGCGAGGGAGGAGGGGATTTGAGTAATGTAACCAATATCGTTGGCAACGATGCAGAGGAGAAGAAAAACACTAAAACTGAACGAGAAAAGAATGCTGCGCAGCACAACGCGGATGGCAATGAGAAATCGGGCGGTTCTTCGGCATCAGGACCAGTGGCTCCAGAGAACCAATATGCAGCAGATGAAGTACGCAACGATGCTCAATTTGATCGTACTACTGCAGCACACTTAGCCAACCAAGAGGGGCGTCCTGTATATATATATGAAAAAGATAAACGTGGTAAGGTTAAACTTGTGGACATTGTAGGTGATGAGCTTCGTGGCGACTCGATTAGGTTTCTACATACATCTTCTAACGACGGAAATACAAAAGAACATTGGGAACTACATCTCACCAAAATAGATATCAAGAGAGGTAAAGTACTCAGACCCATTGATGGCAACGGCAAAGACAACTGTGGATTCGCCGCCGCCGCTTGCCAAATAGAAGGGGTGGGTAGTGCACATGAGCTGCGGGAGCAATTGGCAGACCATATCGCCACCTCACCGCATACGGCTGCACTTCGCACTATGCAGCAGCGCATGCAAGTCTTGAATCCTGGGGTACTGATGAGGGGGGGGTAATATGAGCATGGTATTACACTCTATGCAGTACAATGATCCGCACAGTAGTTATAACCAGGGTCGGCTTGCAGCGAACAATCCTGAGTATGCGGCATTGCGAGAAGAGGCAAAATTGGCCGCAGAAAGTGGCAACCAAGCACAAGCGACAACACTTAAAACGAAGCTCCACGAGATGGAGGCTACAACGTTTGAGGCAAGGAAGGAGGCGCAGCGGCAGCAGATCATCAATCTAGGTAAAAACGCTTTTTATTTCGGAAGTGGCCTTGGCAATGCACTGAGCAATAACCTGTCATTGGGTGCTATGCCACGCGATTATCTGTCTCAACCCGCATTTTTGTATGGCCAGCGGTTCGGAGATGGATTGAGTATCATGGTGGGTGACGGCATGATGGGTGCTGGGACGTTGATAATGGTACCAACTGTCGGTATAGCTTCTCCTATAGCTGTCCCCCTATCGGCGGGTGGAGCAGCACTTGCAGGCCATGGAGGCGTGGTGATGGGCAAGGCGCTGCTGGAGTTTAGGGCAGTAGATGGTGAGTATCAGGGTAAGGAGAGTGGTAGAAACGAAAAGCATGCCAACCCTGAGGCTAAAAGTACAGCTCAGCAAAACTATGAGAAAGCCGAAGCAGCCCTTGCGAAGTATAAAGCCGAGAGTACAGGTAAAAGTGACAAAGGCCGTCGGAAAGAAATCAAGCGGCTTGAAGGCCAGGTGCAGCACTGGAAAAAACAGGCAGACTTTCCAGGGGATACCCATGGTAGAAGGGGTAAAGGTAAAGGCAGAAGATAACAAGAGCATTTGTATATTAGTTGCATGGAAGCATCGCATCTATACACGGCAATAATTAAAGTTTATGAAACGCAGGAGGTGTTCATAGACCAGGTGCACACTTCGGCTAAATCGTTAGATAAGATATTGTTTGCCTGGGTAGAGCAAGCGGTGGCACGTGGTTTTATAAAAGGAACGGAATATCCTCAGGTTCCGTTTCGTGATATTATGGAGCGTAATAATCAATTTGAGAAGCTAAGCACCGTCTTTAATGCGTGGCGGATCATTTTTTTGATCGGCAAGGATTTCTATGTTGAGGACGTTATCCTTGCCCGTCATGGTGGCTTATATTCATATGCATCTCGTGATTTAATCTGTTGCACGTTAGACTTTGTCAAGACTTCCATGTCGGAGGTTCCGTTGTTGATGCCAGAAGGGACCGGTGTGCTGGATGCCACTACGTCTAGGGCCTTGCGTAAGGCCAAAGAAAAGTATGAAGCCTACCGGGAGCAACATGAGCAGCTCAAAGGAATTACCGGTCTTAGTAAGGCTGTAAATAAGGAACGTAAAAAAATAGAGAAGCAGTTGTTGTATTGGGGAGCTAAGCAGGATTTTTTGTGCCAGTTTTATAATAGGGACACTACGTCACAGGAGGAAACGTTATATACGGTAACGATGTACTACAGGGGCGGTACTTATATTAGGCAGTTTTCATGGATTCTGGGAAATGATTTACAATTTGTACTGTTTACCTGGCTCAGTGACGTGTTTCTAGACATCTATGAAGCCAAGATTATTGCACCCCAAGATCGTGTGCTCCTTATGGAAAAAGCTAGTCAGTCTGTCTATTCACCTGTACCTGTCGAAGGCTGTATGAACGTATGGGGAACCTATTTTAGTTTGAGTGATGGGATGGCAAAGATTACCATCGTCAAGACCGCGTTAGATGAGGTAGTGCAGGGGTAGTCTATTGGTTGCACCCGTAATTAGACTATTCCCGTAATTAGACTATTGCGGAATTCCAAAAAATATGCATAGACAGGCTATCAAAGGGGTCGTTGCCCTTATTTTCGCAATAGTCCAGTTATGATACGCTAGTGGGTAGAAACAGGCATAAAATAGAGCGGGTCTTCGGGAGCATCAAGCCGTTGGTTCGGAGGGTTAACGGCCCGTTATGTAGGCCTGATAAAGACGCACGGCCAGCATGTGTTGAAGGCCATCACTTACAGCTTATACAGACTCCCGGGGTAATACTGTTCAAGGCGTGAGGATAGGTGCGTATAGTAGCAAAACCAGTGCTAACACTGCATGCTATGGATAAGAATAAATCTACCTATACACGGTTTTACCTATCTTCAGCAGGGGAGGCTATATGCTAAAATAGCTCCAGACAACGTCCAAGAGATGGAGCTGCAGAGTTTGCCAATACGCTCAGATTAAGCACATCAGTGAGCCTTAGCTAGGCTACAATGCAGGCACAGAATCCTTTCAAATGCAATTCTCTTTTTTCATCGCGCAGCGTTACTTCCAACTGAAGGCCAAGAAGAATTTAATCCACCGCATAGGACTTGTTTCCTTCATGAGTATCGGAGTGAGTACAATGGCGCTATTACTTGTCCTATCCGTCTTTAATGGCCTAGAAGGGCTTATCGGTTCTTTATTCCGTTCGTTTGATCCAGACATTAAAATAACCCTGAAGAAAGGAAAAACTTTTGCACTTGATGCAAGCCTGAGACAACAAATAGAAACTACGCAAGGCGTCTTTAAAGTTGTTGACGTATTGGAGGATAATGCTTTGCTCCGTTACCGAGAACACCAAGCAATCATAAAATTGAAAGGGGTGTCTGAAGAATTTCTTCATCAAAGTCGCCTAGAGCCGTTCATTAGGCAAGGCAGTTTTAAGCTCAAGCAAGGCGCGGAATGCTTTGCTGTGTTGGGTAGTGGCGTACAGTATGCACTGTCTGTGCCTCTTTCCAATCAATTTTGTACGCTGCAAGTCTTTTATCCCAGAAATATGAAAGACGGCACTCTGTTGCCTCAGCAACTGTATCGGTGTAAAAATATTAGGCCTGGGTCAGTCTTCGCTGTTGAAAAACAGTTTGACGAAAGCTATGTCATAGTACCTATTGACTTTGCAGCTTCGCTGATGGGTATGGAAAATAAAGGGACTGCTTTAGAGATACAGGTAGCAGATGGCTTTTCTATAGATCAAGTCCAGCAAACCCTCAAGCTTTTTGTACCTGACTGCTTCCAAGTGCTCAATAGCAATGAACAGCAAGCTACCCTTATGCAGGCCATTCACATTGAGCGGCTTTTTGTCTTCGTGACCTTCTCTTTTATCCTGCTTGTTGCCTCTCTGAATATTTTCTTTATTCTCTCTATGCTAGTGCTAGAAAAACGGAAGGATGTTGCTGTTTTATACACATTAGGAGCCACACCAGGAGATATTCGAGGAATCTTTCTCATCGAAGGACTGCTGATTGCTTTGAATGGTGCTGCCGTAGGCATGGCAGCTGCTTGGGGGCTTAGCTGGCTGCAGCAGACGTTTGGGCTGGTATCCTTAGGTGCGCAGACGAGTCTCGTGGATGCTTACCCTATTAAGAGAAAAGTGAGTGATTTTGTATACACCGCTATTGGTGTCGTATTGATGACCCTTATTGCTGCCCATCGTCCTGCTCAATTGGCTGCCAAAATTAAAGTGCGCATACACTTATAAAGAAATATTTCTTGAGAAAAAGAGCAACATGAACAGAGCTAGGGGTTATGCTGCTTGTCTGAGTTTTCTCAGGCGCCTAATTTGGATCAAGCAGGTATATTGAATTAATTTCGTCTGTCTAACAGACAGAGGGTTGGCGGAGCGGTTTAACGCGGCGGTCTTGAAAACCGTTGTGCTCGCGAGAGTACCGGGGGTTCGAATCCCTCACCCTCTACTTTCTGTGAGTGGGAGATTGGCTGGATTAGCTGGATTTAGTATTCAAGCCTTTGGAATTTATTAAGCTTTGTATGCCCATCTAGTCCCCACAAGCACGCACTTTTAGCTTTTTATCCTTTGGAAAATTCTCTTGGAGTTGCTCCTCATAGAAGGGAAGCTGCAGCAGTGCATCAAGGTCAGGTTGTCCAGCATCTACCCAACAAGTCAGCCAAAAATCTCCCACCATCTTGGCGGAAGCCCGCATTTGTCGCTCTACTTGCCCATCTAGCAGCGTGTGATAGGCTTGTGCATAAGCCATGGAGTAAACTTTTTGAAGCATACTCCCTCGCTGCTCAAAACTATATTTCTTGAAAGCAGGAAAATATTTGGATAATTCTTTCTCCAAACTTAATACACTATCTACGGCCTTATGAGCCGTAATAATCGCCTCCCAAGCACTTTTCTGTGGATTACTTACATATTCTGCCCTGCCTGTAAAAAAACCATAGCTGTCAATAAAAAGCTCAGGAAGACGTGTTTCCCAAAGTCCATGAATGCCCTCTTGGCCTGTGAGTTGCCCATTATAATTTTCCGAGGTATGAAGTGGCACATTGGCATCGGCAATGTAGTGGCCTATGTCAGCCGAAAGCCTGAGAATCTGATAAACATCCTTTTTTTGAAAAGCTTCTGTAAGTGCATGTTTCATGCGGTAGATATGCCAAGGTAAAATTCCATGCTGCATGAGTACCTCCTTAGCATATGCCTTCACGGCCTGAGGCCAGCACTGAAGCACTTCCCACAACGCACTATCCCCATAATACTCTAGATCAATGTAGTGCCGTGATTCCTCACCCTCTACTACGTAGCGTCTTTTATCTGGATTAACAGCATTTTCAGTAATGAAATGTATATGCTCTTTATAGAAAGTAAACATAGCAGGCGGTAGTGTGAACACAGCATGCTTGTTGATCTGTTTATGAGCAAAAAATCCCCATCCTAATGACGTTGCAACCGGAAAAAATAGGAGGAGTAAGGTGAGCTTAAGGCATCTCATAGGGACCGATAGTTAATTAAAGGTTAATACTAACCAACTCACCTTCATGGAAAATCTTTATCTTGGCCCAGAAGTAGAAAAATACAACGGTCTTCTTAAAGAAATGTGTGTGCTACCAAATTTCCTAAGCTCCTTTTGATGTCCTACCAAAAGCCCCTTCTCCACTTATTTTTGACGCTATTCTTGCTGTATGTCTGTCCAGTACACGCGCAAAATCAGGCAACAACTGACCAGGCTTACGGAATAACGGAGAACAGAAAAACGCCTCAAAGACAGGGCCAACAAGGTGACTGGTTGACCTTCCCTTATACGATCCAAATTAGTCCTTATAGGGGGCTTACTAAAGAGATTCCTCAACAGCTAAAACCTTCAGACAGCAGAAGATATTGGTATAGTCTGCACATTATAGGGGCAAATTTGGACATAGGGGTGCTTCAGATCAGAAAATTTCTTTGGAAACATTTTCACTGCTACCCTAAGCTAGGTCTTGCAATCAACTATGGTCGACTAGAAAACAAGGGCTGTCTCGTCGGAGGATTGATTTATCTGGAACCCCAGTACGATTACCTGGCTAAGTGGGAAATTAGCCCCAGGTTTGGCGTAGGTGTCACCTACGCCAAAATACCGGGGACCAACTTTAAGAATCTGGCTTCTGAAGATGAAGAAGCAGAGACAAGCGATGATGCGTTTGCAGAAGACGTTGAGCGGCAGGGACTTCACTTAGACTTATCGCTCGCCCTAGCGATGCATATTAGGCTAACTCCTCACTGGCAACTCAGCCCTAGCATAGGTTACAGCTACATGCCTTTGATGGCCGACGAGAGATCTGATGAAGAGAGGCAACGCCCACAAGACGACACGGCTTTGAAAATCTTCACAGCTAGTATGGGCCTTAGTTATACGCCAAATCCAAGTCTGATACGCTATCCCAATCCTAACGTAAGAGGCAGTAAAAAAAGAAGCAGAGTAGATATAGGCTTGCTAGCTGCGCCCAAAAAATTTGAACCACCATCACAAGAAGACACGGATGGTGCAGGTAAGTATTACTGTGTTGGAGGCATATATGGTCAAGGGAGTTTACAGCTATGCAACAGCCATGCACTCACCCTGGCTACTGAGTGGATTTATGACGGAGCTGCAAAACAAGCACTCAAAGAGAAGATCAAGTCATCTCCCTTGAAAGTTGGCGTTCTCTTAGGACACGAATTTAGATGGGGAAAATTTATGTTCGGGCAACAGATAGGCGTCTACTTAATGAATAATGTTCAAGAGGAATTCCCTTTATATGCAAAACTGGGGATAGATTATAGATTGACAGACTCTTTGTTCGTGGGTACTAGCCTCAAGGCAACCGTACTGCCCCAGGGAGAATATTTTTCTATAAAATCCATTAAGAGGGATCTTATAGACTTCAGAATCGGTTACTCATTTTAAAACTTAGAGGTAATTAGAAGCATATTCTAGAAAGCTTTTTTTTTGTAGGAAACAAACTTTAAATTCGTGTTGTTTGGATAGCACCGGTTAGCGTAAATAATATGGCAAATCAAAAATCAGCCCTCAATAGGATAAGGTCAAGTGAGACAAAGCGCTTGCGGAATAGGTATCAACTGAAAACATGTAGGACTTTTGTCAAAAAACTCAAGGGTGCTACTGACCAGCAAGAGGCAGAAGTACTGTTCAAAAAAATTTCTTCTATGCTCGACAAGCTGGCCAAAAGAAATATCATTCACAAAAACAAAGCAGCCAATAGCAAGTCAACTTTGGCCAGGCTCGTGAACAGCCCAGCCTGAGAAGGCACTAGTGATAAATTGTAGCCTGGTAGTATTCTCTGCCAGGCTTTTTTTATTGAGGAAAACGAGAATACATTTAGGCCTGTTGTCTTATTGTCTAGATCACTACCAAACATGGGAAATCGGGTAGAAGTTCCGCATTTAAGGATGCAAGATTGGGCCAAAGCAGACAGGCCAAGGGAAAAGCTCATGCAAAAGGGCAGCACAGTTCTTACTGATGCAGAACTCCTCGGAATTTTGATAGGGTCAGGAACGAGCAAGGTCAGTGCCGTAAATCTTGCCCAGTTGATTTTAAAGCATTATGACAACAACCTGAATTTATTGGCCAAGTGTTCAGTGAAAGAGTTACAGCGATTTAAAGGCATAGGAGAAGCAAAAGCTATTGCCATTGTGGGTGCTATGGAGCTGGGTAGAAGAAGACCAGATCAGGCAACATCTCTCAGGCCAAGGCTCTGTGATTCTAGCAGTGTTTACCACTTTATAAGGTCAGAGTTGTTAGATAAGCCTATCGAAGAGTTCTGGATAATTCTAATCAACCGGGCCAATTATCTGATTAAAAAACAATTCATTAGCAGTGGAGGATTGACGACCACATCTGCAGATCCTAAAATTGTTTTCAAGGCTGCCCTTGACCATCAAACAGCTGGCATCATTTTGGCGCACAACCACCCATCTGGCAATCCAGCGCCTAGTACCAAAGATATTGCATTAACCAAAAAACTCATCGATGGTGGGGAGCTTTTAGACATCACTGTTCTAGATCATATTATTGTTGCGGGGAGCACTTACTTCAGTTTTGCTGACGAAAAATTGCTTTTTAGACCATCTCCCATTGCTGCTATTTAAGGATAGTAAGCCAAGCTTTCTTCATGAGCTAGTTTTAGCCTCTCAAAAGTCCAGAGCAGCTGGAAGGCGCATTGTTAATTTTTCTTTTTTCTTCGGAACTTGCCCGGCCCCACCACGCATTAAAAAACTGTTTTTTCTTTGATACCATGAAGATATCATGCAACTGGCTTAAGGATTATATCCAAATCTCAGAGCATCCTGGGAAGGTAGCCCAGTTACTCACCCAAAGTGGCTTGGAAGTATCAGGTATGGCAACTTTTGAGTCTATTAAGGGAAGTCTACAAGGACTGGTCATTGGTCAAGTAATGACTTGTGAAAAGCATCCTAATGCTGACCAACTCAATGTAACCCTTGTCGATGTGGGCCAGGACATGCCTCTGCACATTGTCTGTGGTGCACCCAATGTGCAAGTAGGACAAAAGGTGGTCGTGGCGCCTATAGGTACGCAGCTGCATAACTGCGCAGGCAAAATGCTGAAGGTTAAAAAAGTTAAAATTAGAGGAGAAGTTTCTGAAGGGATGATTTGTGCCGAGGACGAGATTGGACTAGGGCATATACATGAGGGAATTATTGTGCTAGATACACCCCTAGTCCCGGGGACACCTGCTGCCCAACACTTTAATATCCAACCAGACGAAATTCTTGAGGTGGACATCACCCCCAACAGGGCAGATGCTTGCTCCCACTTCGGCACTGCTAGAGAACTAGGGGCATTACTAAATCGCTCTGTACGGCGTCCTTCCGTAGAAAAATTTGAGGTAGCTACACAAAGCTTACCTATGCAAGTAGAAGTACTTGACCACAATGCCTGTCCAAGATATTCAGGCATCACTATCAGTGGAGTGAGAGTTCAGCCATCACCACCATGGCTCAAAGATAGATTAAAGGCCATCGGTCTGAGCCCTATCAACAACATTGTTGACGTTACCAACTTTATCCTGCATGAACTAGGGCAACCGCTCCATGCATTTGATTATGACCAAATAGTCGGTAAAAGAATCATGGTCAAACAACTTACGCCAGAGACACCCTTCGTCACGTTAGATGATACAACAAGACACCTGAGTGGCACAGAGCTTATGATCTGTGACCAAGCAGGCGGCATAGGCATGGCCGGTATTTTAGGCGGCAAGCGTACTAGTGTACATCCAGGTACAAAAAACATCTTCCTAGAAAGTGCTTATTTTTCCCCCGGTGTTATTAGAAAAGCCACTAAACAGCACTCTATGACAACAGATGCCTCCTTCCGTTATGAGCGAGGTACAGACCCCAACCTCACAGTCTATGCATTAAAAAGGGCTTGTTTACTGCTCCAGGAAATTGCCCAAGGAAAAATGGCCTCCATACTCATCGACCTCTATCCTAAGAAGGTAGCAAGCTTTAGGGTAGAAGTGCACTATAAAAAAATTACACGACTCCTTGGCATGTATATTCCTAAAGCAGTCATTAAGAACATCCTAAGCAGGCTGGATATAGCCATCAGCCATGAAGAAGAAGATAGTTTTATCGCCTCAGTACCACCTTATAGGGTTGATGTGAAACGAGAAGTAGATGTGATTGAAGAAATAGTAAGAATCTATGGCTACGATCGTATTGAGGTGACAGGAAAGTTAGGGAGCACCTACCTAGCCAGAACGGTCCAGCCAGAGCAAAATAAATTACGGCATAGGGTAGCCGAACTCTTAGCTGCCAATGGCTACCATGAAATCTGTACCAATTCACTTACAAAACCATCTTATGCAGAACTGACCGATGCTTTCGATAAACAGCAGCATGTTACTATCTTGAACCCACTTAGTGAAACGCTAGAGGCGCTCAGGAAAACCTTGCTTTTTTCTGGCCTAGAGGTGGTGACGCACAATATTAATAGAAAGCAACCTGATCTCAAGCTCTTCGAGTTTGGGAAAATCTATCGCAAAGAGGTCCAACAGTATGTAGAAAACAATAGACTAGGCATCTGGCTTACGGGTAGCATAGAGGCCACAAACTGGATTAGAAAGCCACAGGAGGTGACCTTTCAGGATATGCATACTATACTTCATAAGGTACTGCACAAGCTAAATTTTACGGACTT
>DCSL01000028.1:24346-24620 GCA_002325615.1 Amoebophilaceae bacterium UBA1467 | reverse complement strand
AAGCGATCTTAGCAGCCTTCGTTCTGATCACAAGCATTGGTAGGACCATTAGTAGTCGACTTAAAAAAGCAGCTAGACACTAGGTGAGCTGTTGATAGGGCCACCGCAAGAAAACAATAACACTGATGCGCTACGCGCAGGAATACAACTTTAAGGGAAAAAAAGCGTTGATTCGAGTAGATTTCAATGTACCCTTGGATGATTACTTTGGTATTGTAGATGGTACTAGAATCCAAGGAGCAATCCCCACCATTCGGAAGGTGCTAGATGAGGG
>DCSL01000028.1:13886-24293 GCA_002325615.1 Amoebophilaceae bacterium UBA1467 | reverse complement strand
ACGGAAGGTGCTAGATGAGGGGGGGGGGGCTGTCTTGTTGTCACACCTAGGAAGGCCCCAAAAAGGGTATGAAGAGCGGTTTTCTTTGCAACATCTGGTGCCCTACCTGAGTCAGATTTTAGGTACTCAAGTAGCTTTTTCGCCGAGCTGTATAGGTCTTGACACGCAAGAAAAAGTCCAGCACCTTGGACCTGGCAAGGTGCTGCTGCTAGAAAATGTGCGGTTTCAGGCTGGAGAAATAATAGGTAACCCTAGCCTGGCACAGGCATTGGCTGCTTGGAGTGACGTGTATATCAACGATGCTTTTGGCACAGCGCATCGGGCCCATACTTCTACGACGCTGTTAGCCCACTATTTTCAAGACAAGCTGGCTGGCTACTTGATGCAAAAGGAGCTCAATAGCGCTGATAAAATCTTAAAAAAAGCTAAAAAGCCATTTGTGGCAATTATAGGAGGCGCCAAAATTTCAGATAAAATTAAACCCTTAGAACGCCTGTTAGACCAACTCGATTCCTTGCTAGTGGGTGGGGGTGTGGCCAATGCGTTTCAAAAGGCCCTGGGGGGGCAGGTAGGTGCTTCTTCGCTAGAGCCTGACCAGGTAGCGCTGGCCTGGCAGTTGGCCCAAAAAGCCCAACAAAAAGAGGTACAATTGGTACTGCCAGCAGATGTGGTAGCATCTTCTCGACCGGAGGAGGCTGCTGAAAAGAGAGTAGTAGCAGGCGGGGCAGTACCTGCTGGCTGGATGGCTTTGGACATAGGTCCCAAGGCACGGCAGGAATTTGCAGACATTGTGCAGGCTGCTCAAACAATTTTGTGGTGTGGCCCCCTTGGTGTTTTTGAAATACCAGGCTTTCAGCAGGGCACGCAGGCAGTAATAGTAGCTGTAGCACAAGCGACCAAGCAAGGCGCTTTCTCACTGGTTGGCGGCGGCGATTCTGCAGCAGCGATAAGAAACCTGGGCTACGCTGACCAAGTGTCGCATTTGTCTACTGGTGGCGGGGCACTACTGGCTTACTTAGGTGGCGCACCATTGCCAGGGATAGTAGCACTTGAGCAATCCAGTAGCCAGTTCGGTCTATGAAAAAAAGTAGATAAAGAATTGGTCAAGCTGGACCCACTATCTAACTTGGGAGTGGAGAAATATATAGCACTGTAGCAGTATCACCTTTTAAAAAACACATCATGAAACGCATATTGAGACTAGGATTGTTTAGCGGGCTCCTCGTAGCCGCAATTACGAGCTGCACCCCATTGAGGGTTACCCGTACTAGCATTGCCCAAGTAACCGACTTGAGTGGGCGGTGGAACGATACCGATTCAAGGTTGGTGGCTGAAAAAATGCTAGAAGAGATTACGAATGCGCCTTGGCTAGCTAAGTTTCAACAAACGCATCTAAAGAAACTGCAGGGATTGCTATCCGAAGAAAATGAGATGGAACAAGCCTTGGTTTACAGCGAACGCAAGCCAGTACTCATTGTAGGTACGATTCTTAACAAGAGCCATGAGCATATTGAAGCAGACACTTTTATCAAAGACCTAGAAAGAGCGCTGATCAAGGAAGGAGAAATACGTATAGTAGCCAACAGCATGTTTAGAGAAAAATTGCGGGGAGAAAGAGCAGGACAAGCGGACTTTGTTTCGCCAGAAACGCAAAAGCGTCTAGGTCGCGAGTTGGGGGCAGATTACATGCTGTTTGGGGCCATCAATACGATTATAGACACGGAGGGAAACAATAAGGTTGTGTTCTATCAGGTGAACCTAGAATTGGCTGACCTAGAGACCAACGAACTTGTGTGGATAGGAGGAAAAAAGATCAAAAAGTACAAGGGGAGAGGTAAAAAAATCAAGAACAAATATCAAGGGAAAGTCCCTACAGTCTAGTGTGCATAAGCTACACTAACCGGTGGGCCATGATTGATCCCGCTCTTTGTCCAAAGGATAGGAGTGTAAGGTTTATGAAATGGTGATGCATAAAACACGCCTTTTGGTACTCGTCACCCTTGTGCTATTGTCACAGGCTTGCCATGTTACGCACTACCAGAAAGATGCTAAATTTCACAAGCTATTTTTAGCCAGCAGACTGGAGGAGGCCGATGCGCTACTTGCCAAGGACAAGCGTGCCGAACGGCGAAAGGCTAGATTGCTCTATTACTTAAACAGAGGCGTAGTAGCCCATCTGATGCAGCGGTATGAGGCGAGCAACTACTTTTTTGAGCAAGCCTATCTCACGCACGAAAACTTCTTAACCAAACCCCTAGATGAAGCCCTGACTTTTGTTATTAATCCTACCGTAACTGACTATAAGGGGGAAGACCATGAGGTACTTTTGCTTCACTACTACAAGGCCCTCAACTTTCTGCAGTTAGAGCAGAACGATGCAGCTTTGGTAGAGTGTCGTCGGCTTGCTATTAAGTTAAATCAGTTGGGTGATAAGTACAGTAGTGCTGGTAAATATAGGCGAGACGCTTTCATCCATACACTCATGGGCCTTGTGTATCAAGCCAACTATGAGTACAACAACGCCTTTATTGCTTATCGAAACGCCACTGAGATATACGAAGAAGATTACAAACACTTATTTGGGATAGATGTACCAGAGCAGCTTAAGAAGGACCTGATTTATACTGCTTACAAAGCAGGGTTACATGACCAGGTAGATCAATATCAACAGGAATTTAAACTCAACTATGACCCTGCCGAGGAGGCTACGCTGGGGGATGTCGTTTTTCTATGGAACAATGGCTTGGGGCCGGTAAAAGACGAGTGGAGTATTAATTTTGTGTTGGTACATGGTGCAGGCGGAGCAGTGACGTTTAGCAACGAAGAGCTTGGGCTATTCTTCCCCTTTCCACTGCCGGATAACAATGGAGGTGGGTCACTTTCAGATTTGAAATTCATTCGGATGGCTTTCCCTAAATACAGAGAAAGACCGCTAGTATATAATAAGGCTGTTATACTTACCCCTCATGGGGGGCAACATATGCTTGAAATGCTTGAGGATGTCAATGCTATTTCTTTTCAGGTACTAAAGCAACGCATGGTACTAGAATTGAGCAAGTCCCTCTTGAGAGTTGCCTTAAAAAAAGCAACCGAGTATCAAATCAGAAAGCAAAGCGAGGTATTGGGCACTATTATGGGGGGCATTAATTTTTTTACTGAAAAGGCAGATACGAGAAACTGGCAGACTATTCCCCATAGCATTTATTACGCGCGCATCAGACTGCCTGAAGGAGTGCATCAAGTAGTCTTCAAAGAATTTTCTAGGCAGCTGCCACGCGCCATCGGTCAGCAACAGGAGTTTCGCTTGAAGCTATGTAAAAATAAAACAGTGTTTCAGATAGTCAACTCGCCTGTTGCCACATCTCATTGAATGCCGAGAAGACAGAACAGGAGTTATCATCGAGTAGGGAAAAACTGCTCAGCATCAGGCTTCCGTAGTGCTGGCACAGCACCCATCATGGAATTATTACTACCTAAATCGCTGCTGAGATAACTGCTGCATACTTCATTTTTTCTCTCAATGACCTTGTTTGGGTTGGGGGGTATGTGTTTGCATCAACCTGCTGGCACTATCGTAGGACAACTCTTCGTTGTCCAGCATTTGCCGGATGGTAGCCAGCATCGTTTCTTCTGCAGTAAGGTCCGCAGTGTCTACAATTTGATTCAGCTCCCGAATGCCTGCTTGTAAGTGTTGCAAAATTAAGTGCCTATATTTTTGGTAGTCCTCGGCCGAACATTTTCCTTCCTTTTTTGCCTTTGCCAGGCATATATCGCATTGCCCACATTTTTGGTAAGTCACTTCGCCAAAGTACTCAAGCAGTAGTTGAACTCTACAAAGGTGTTGGTGGGTTGTGTAGTGGACCACTGCTTCGGCTTTTTCTTTGGCGATGGCAGTTCGTTGCTTTAATATTTTTCTATCTAAAGGCAGTGAGGCAGCAGGATGGCGGGATGTTGTAAAGGTGAGCTGAGGAATAGCTTTTTGAGGGCAGTACCGGATGATTGCCAGGCGGTCCAGAGCTTGAAGCTGTTTTTTTACTTCTTGAGGTGCGATGTTGAGAAAATGGGCAATGCGCTGTACTGAAATATTACCAAATGCTGAAAAAAGTTCTCCTCCATACAACCTCAATAGTGCCTTAATCAGCAAATCGTAAGGAGCATGGGCTACCTGAAAGGTATACAAGGTCTTAGGATCAGTAGTGATATGCAATTGAGTAGGCTGGGAAAATGCTTCGTTGAGTTGTACTAATCCTGCTCCCTCCAGCGTCTTTAAGGACTGGTAAGCTACCTGGGGCGTGAGGCCATAGGTGTGCGAAAAATTTTCTAAATCAAAATCATAGGTTGTCATATTGTGGCTTCCTACAGCCACTTGGTAATAGTTGGCCAGGTGTTGGTAAACTTGCTTCAGTTGATCCAAAGAGGGGTGGGCTATTTGAATGCTTTCTCGAAGCAGAGCAATGTCCCGGTTATCATATAAGGTGACAGCATACGCCTTCTTTTCGTCTCGGCCTGCCCGGCCTGCTTCTTGGTAATAAGCCTCCAGGGTAGTTGGTAGGTGTAGATGAATGACCGAGCGTACGTTTGGCTTGTCAATACCCATGCCAAAAGCATTGGTGGCTACGATGACCCTGGTGGTCCCATCGATCCAAGCCTCTTGCCGTGCTTCGCGTTCAAGCGCTGTGAGTCCCGCATGGTACGCCGTGACGCTGACACCATTTTTTTGTAGGACCTGGGCGACTGCGTTGGCTTTTTTGCGTGTGTTAACATAGACAATAGCCGTACCTGGTACGTGGCGCAAGATGTTTAACAACTGCCTGTCTTTGTCTTCTGTCTTGCGTATTACATAAGCCAGATTGTCGCGGGTAAAGCTCTTTTGGAAACGTATGGGATGAAAAAATTGGAGTTGCTCTTGAATGTCTTGTTGGACCGCGGGCGTGGCTGTGGCTGTGAGGGCAATGACATTGACATTGGGTACCAGTGCTCTGAATGCTGCAATCTCTAGGTAAGCTGGCCTAAAATTATAACCCCACTGAGAAATACAATGGGCTTCGTCTACTGCCAGCAGGTTAACCTGCATCTTTTTCACACGTTCTTGTAGCAGTGCTGTTTTGAGGCGTTCTGGCGATACATACAAAAATTTCACCTGTCCGTAGATGCAGTTGTCCAAAACCAAATCCATCTCACGAGCCTTCATGCCTGCAAAGACTGCCTCAGCAGGAACACCCCTTTTTTTTAGCTGATCTACCTGATCCTTCATTAACGCAATCAAAGGTGACACCACGATGCACAGGCCTGGGCGCATCAGCGTAGGTACTTGAAAACAGACGGACTTTCCGCCGCCTGTGGGCAAGAGGGCCAACACATCCTTCCCCTCTAATACTGCCTGAACGATGTCTTGCTGTAGGGGTCGAAAAGCTTTGTAGCCCCAGTATTTCCTCAGTGTTTCAAGCGGATTCATTGGCAACTCTGTTGATTGGGGTGGGAAAAAAGTTAAGCCTTGCCAAGGCAGTAAAGCACCCAATCAAAGCATCGTTTCATGAAGATTACCTAACTACTTCAACCTAGCCCTCAACTTCTCTAGTGTCCAGTCGGTTACTTGACTTGAAGGATAAAGGTTACCTTTCCCGTGGAGGCGGGGGTATATGTAAGGTTATCCGAGGTCTTACTGAAAGTTAGCCTGGTCAAGGATTCTTTGTAAATTTTTTCTACCAGTGGGCTAATGGTTTTTTCCAGGGTTTTTATAGCAATTACTTCCCCGAATTCATCGATTGTAATTTGAAATATGATTTTCCCAATTTCATCAGTATTGTCTTGAGGTTCTGGAACAGTATCCCACATCCATCCTGCAAGCTCTAGCAATGTGTCTGTTTGTTTTCCTTGATGAATTTTATACAGACTCCGTTCGTCAATCGAATTTGTTACTTCTTCCTTCTGGTTGACAGCTGTACTGGCTTCGGGCAGGTCTTGTACTGGGCTTTCTACCTGCTCCATGGCCGTTTCCTTGCTTGGTGTGTCTTGTAACTCAGGGACTGCATCTTCAAGCATTTTTTCTTGGTTTGTTGCAGGTTGTATTCTTCTTCGTGCTTTTTTATTCTCTACCTCAGCTTGGTCTTTGGCTAGCTGGTCGAAGGGAAGGGGGTGAATTGTCGTGTCTTCTGAGGCGCTCTCTTGGTGGCTCACAGCAGTACTCAAAACAATGCTGTATTCCGAAGAAGAACCAGCCAGTTGCCTGAGGGGTAGGTAATAAGCACCAAGAAGCAATAGTGTATGCAAGAAGAACGATATAACAAGGGCTAACTTTTGGCTGGCATCTTTATGGCTCTTGCGTTTCATCATAAGTCAGGCTGGGTGGCTACAGCCACCTTAGCATGGAGCGAGGCAGCGATATCAGCTACATAAATCATGTGTGCTATTGGTACAGACCTGTCTACTTGCAGCAGCACAAAGCGCTGGGCTGTATTTAGTTTCTGCTGTAACAATCCTTCCAGTTGCTCCCGTGTAGTTTTTTGATGGTCTACGTAGTAGGTAAGGTCTGCTGTAATCATGACGTTGACCTGCGGCAGAAGTATATCCGCGTTGTTGCTCAGGGGCAAATCTATGAGTAAGGCTTGGGGAGTGACAGAAGAAACAGTAAGCATGAAAAAAATGAGCAACAAGAAGACTATGTCCGTCATGGACGCCATGCTAAATTGGGTGTCAATTTTATGTTTTGTGTTAAGCTTCACTAGCTTTTTTGTGTTGCTTTGATTCTGAGTATATCCCCACACTTTCGATAAACTGACTAGCAGCATGCTCAATGCGATGTGTAGTTTTCTGAATGCGTGTGAGCAGATAGTTGTAGCCTAGATTGGCAACGATGCCTACTACCAGTCCTGCAGCTGTAGTAATCATGGCTTCGTAAATACCTCCAGACAACAGTTTGGGGCTGATCTGATTGGTTTCTTGAGCCATGGCCATAAATGCCTGGATCATTCCTACGACCGTACCCAAAAAGCCTAGCATAGGAGCTGCTCCTGAAATGGTACCCAGCAAAGCTAGATTTTTTTCAAGCTTATATACCTCTATTTGCGCTGCATTTTCAACAGCATGCGCTATATTTTTCGTCGGCTCGTATAGCTTTTTTATCCCTGCTTTGATGATGCGAGCAATTGCATACTGCTTTTGCGCACACAATATCTTCACGCCTTGTACATCTCCTTCTAGGATTTTGGTCTTGACTGCATCCATCCATCGTTGAGGTATCTTAGTAGACCTTTGGAGTACTATCAATCTTTCTATGATAGCGTATGCTGTCAAGATAGAGAGCAACAGTATGGGCAACATTACCCACCCTCCTTTGAGAAGAAGATCCAGAAGCGATATAGTTTCCGAACTCCCTACCGCTGGTAACAGAGAGGTATTGATAATTTCTATTTGTAGTAAACACATGGAGTTGTGCATGCAGTTTTTTAGTATTTCATGATCCATATATCTGTTCCGTAGACAGCTTTCAGCGCTTCTGCTTTTTCATAGGCATTACGGAATGTGTCTTCTTGCTTGATGGCAACTCGGAAGAAATACTGTCCTTGGGGGGGAGCAATGAGCATAACGTCAATACCTTGTTGTACCAATTGATGGGCATGGTCTGAAGCTAAGTCGTCATCGATGAAGCTACCCACTACAACGTAGTAACAGCCTCGGGGCCTATTGATGCTTGTGATGGCACCCTTTGCTGGTTGCAAAGCTTGGTGTATGTTGGAATATGCTGCGTGCGCTTCCTCCTCTAACATTTCTATTTTCTTAGCAAGCGTAGATTTCTTAGCACCTTGTTCTGTGGGTTGATGGCTTGCAGGTATGTTGTCAGAATATGCATCAGCTTCTGGTGCTCCATTTTCGTGTTCTTCGGGCGTTGGGTGTGCCCCCATAGAGGTATCAGTAGAAGGTGGGTGATAAAAAAACCAGTAGACAACCCCTGCTCCTATAAGTAGCACAAGGCCTGCAACAATGGTAGTAATCTTGAACCACTTTCCCCCTCCTTCTGCTATAGGTTTGAATTCTGCTTGGGGCAAGCCAAAGTCTCTATTTTTTTTCTGCTCAGGTTGGTTAGTTGGTGTAGCCATGTCCATTGTAATTTACGATTGCCTAAAACTTATCCCAAAAGTAATCATTTTTTCTATTTAAATTTAGTGCGCCAGCTTCAGCGCTCGCAGAGGCCGTGCAATAGGTGGTTAATGTAAGACACTTAAATGTGGACTTGTGTGTCCCATAAACGCTACCCTTATGCTGTCTGCGATACCAACAAATAACATTTTCAACTAAACCAGAATGGCTATGGCTTACAATTTGCTGCAAGGTAAAAAAGGGATTGTATTTGGCGCTTTGGATGAACATTCTATTGCTTGGAAGGCTGCGAAAAAGATCAAAGAGGAGGGGGGTAGTTTTACTTTGACCAATGCACCCATTGCCTTACGGATGGGTAAAATTTATGAACTGGCTGCCTCCTGCCAAGCAACAGTCATCCCTGCAGATGCTACTGCCATAGCAGATTTGGAGCAACTCTTCAAGGAGTCCGTAGAGATACTAGGCGGTAAGATCGACTTTATCCTCCATGCGGTTGGTATGAGCCCTAACGTTAGGAAAAATAGATCCTATGGTGATCTGAATTATGATTGGTTTCTTAAAACCTTGGACATATCTGCTCTGTCATTTCATAAAGTTATGCAAACAGCAGAAAAATTGAATGCTATGAATGAGTGGGGATCTATTCTAGGCCTCTCTTACATTGCTGCACAAAGAACTTTCCCAGACTACTCAGATATGGCCCAGGCCAAAGCCATGCTCGAGTCGATTGCGAGAAGTTACGGCTACCGTTTGGGCAAGCAAAACAACGTGCGGGTCAATACCATTTCTCAGTCACCTACTCATACCAAGGCTGGCAACGGTGTGCCTGGCTTTGATAAGTTTTATGAGTATGCACACAAGATGTCCCCTTTGGGGAATGCTAGTGCGGCCAGCTGCGCTGACTATATTGTGTTGATGTTTTCTGACTTGAGTAGGATGGTGACTATGCAAAACTTGATGCACGATGGTGGTTTCTCTAGCTCAGGGATCACAGAGGATATCATTCAAATGCTGTAGTGCGATATTCATATAATTCAAGAAGCTCAGGAGAAATGTTCTGAGCTTCTTGTTGAATTATAGAGAAGTTACTGTGTTTGATATATATCCGCTGTGCTACCTATCTCTTGTGTCTTCTTTCTGCGCATGCTGGTCGAACAGTACGCTGAGCTTTTTGACGGCGATTAACCAAAGTATCAGCACGGCTATGATAAGGAAGAAAACAAAGTATTCAGCATTATGGATTGAACCAAAAACTGGTACCAGAAAAAAGGTTATGATAAGAGAACCTAAACTTTTTCCCAAACGAGATCCTACACCATCTACTGCTGCTTTGCCCCGGACCTTAGACTCTTCGTCCAAAGGAACATATGCTCTTTCTTTGGTAGGGTCGAACAGGGTGTATTTAAATGCTTTGATAAAGACCACATTGATAAGTCCAAATGTAACTGCTAGGGACAATGGGCTTATGCCCCACAATACTGTGACACTGCTCAAAGCATCTTGAAAGTACAAGAATGCAAAGAATATTACTGTTGCTATTAGTGTGATAACAGGCGTTACGGAAGCAGCAAAGCGCCATCCTCTTTTCATGATGGGAGTTGATAAGAAGATAATGAGAATAAGGGACAGAATGCCTGAAAATATACCCTGGTTGCCATATATGTTTGCTAACATACCCTCATCGCCTAGGGTTAGTACTTTTATTTTTGCCTTCCAGACAGACTCAAATAGAACTATTACTACCCCATACGAAATTATTAATGTGGCAATCCAAGCGAGATATTTTGACTTGACCAAAAATTTGAAAGATTCTGCAAAGGATAGTTTTGTTTTTTTCTTTGTTTCTTTTTGCTCTATCTGGTAGAGTGCTGGGTTTGCATTGATATCACGTGTAAATCTGTTATATACTACTAAGATTGTACCCATGAGTACTACGCCAGCTCCTAAAACCAAGTTGAGATGTTCTTTGAAAAATTTGAGTAGTATGCCTGCTATAATTAGCCCTATAGCGGCGCCCAGAGACAAAAAGCTATAAAATCTTTTAGACTGCTCTACACCTGTAATGTCATTGACAAATGTCCAAAAAAGCACACCTAAAGCCATGGTGCCCCATGCTTCAGCATTGATATAGAACAAAGACAAAGGCCAGTACCGAACGACTTCCCAAAGATTTCTCATGGTAGGGAGGCTGGTATTCAGGTTATCGGCCAGACTGTCGAGCTGTAACGCTCGCAAGTTGGGAATGAAAAAAAGGTAAGAAAGACCAAAAAACACAAAGAAATAGGCAATGACTACATTGAACTTGATGTC
>DCSL01000028.1:6172-13848 GCA_002325615.1 Amoebophilaceae bacterium UBA1467 | reverse complement strand
ACTTTGCTAAGCCTATTATAGGCGATTGTTAGGAGAAGGATAACTGGTGTCACACCAAAAAGCTTTAGGTAATAGATTACTTCAGCACCGGCATGCTCGAGGACGTAAATATCTTTTAAGCTCCTCAGGGTAGAATAGTTGAAAGATTGCATGAAGAAAATAAAGGTCAGAGGAAGAAATTTTCTTAGTTCGTGCTTGTGTATAGGAAACAAACTTTGCCCTATTTTACCGAGTGTAGACTTACTTGACATGACAATCTGGTTTATGAATTAGAAAAGTGAAGGGCTTCGAAAATGGTTTCCGAAACACCAATGACGACGATAAGTATCCAAATGCTTTAGCTAAGTGTAGCAGTATCAAAGATACGTCTTGGACCACACCCAGAGCCCCTATAGGGGAGCGCTAGTTAGTATTCTTTTTAAGAAAATTCAAGTTTTCAGTTAATATTATTATTCCATCGAGTGTGTTTGGATCATGATGTAGCTAACTACAGAAGGGACGTGTTATTTCTTACCAGTTGCCCAGAAGCGCACAACCCTATTCTCGCACGTGATGTACGTTTTCAGGTTTTACAGCAATCAATTGAGTCACTTTGAAAATTATTTGTGATCCATATACGTTGCCAGGTAAGCTGCCACACCCTCTTGGGTGGCTTTCATGGCTTCTTGTCCCTTTTGCCAGTTGGCAGGACAAACCTCACCAAACTTTTTTACGTGGTGCCACATATCTATAACGCGTAGTATTTCCTCTACGTTTCTACCGAGCGATAAGTCATTGATAGCTTCATGCCTTATAATACCTTGTTGATCAATGAAAAAAGTGCCCCTGTAAGCTATTGGAGTACCATGGAATACCATGTTGTCTTGCTCGTCATAAGCCCATGTACCACCCAGTACACCGTAGTTGGTAGTGATGGTTTTACTAACATCAGCAACGATGGGGTAGGTGACCCCTTGGATACCTCCTCTTTTTCTAGGGGTGGACAACCAGGCTAAGTGGGTTTCTTCTGTATCAGTAGAGCACCCTACTACGGCTACATTTCTTTTTTCAAACGCACCCAACTTTTCTTGGAAAGCGATGAGTTCAGTGGGGCAGACAAAGGTGAAATCTTTGGGATAGAAAAAAAACAGAACCTCTTTGTGATCTATGAACTGTGCTAGTGAGAAATCGTGCACAATGTCCTGCCCATTGATGACAGCAGGCGCTTTGAACGTGGGTGCTTTGCTTCCTATCAAGGCCATATTGGTTAGCGGATTAAGGGTTGAAGGTATACTTTATTGCAGAAAAAAACCGCTAGTTGACACTCTCAAAATTAGCCAAGAGCCTGTTATGGTGCAAAAGCAATCAGTACGACATGATGAGACTTGTTAATCTAAATAGTCCCATCTAGCTTCGCACGCTTTGTAATCCGATTATTTACCTTATAGACCAGTATTGGCCATGCCTACTTTGTGTATGCTGCTTTCGACCCTACTTTGGGGGGCAAGCTATATCTTCATCAAGATAGCCCTGCAGGCGATGCCTCCTAGCACCTTTATTTTCTTTCGCTTTTTGATTGCATCCTTATGTTTTTTACCGGTGTTGGCCTTCTATAAGCCTCAGTTTAAACGTTTAGACATGATCAGAGGAGCAAAATTAGGGCTGCTTTTAGTTGGCATCAATTTCTTTCAAACGATAGGCATGCAAACCATCAGTGCTTCAGTATCTGCTTTCTTGACGGGTGTTTCTATTGTATTTGTATTTTTTATCAAGCTCGTGGTCCAAAAACAACTTCCTCGGTTGTTAGATGTCATCACAATTTTGGTATGTTTAGCTGGTTTAGGATTAGTGACAGGGAGTTCTGGAGTAATGTGGGGCATTGGCGTATTCTACACGCTGGTTTGTGCTTTCTTTGCAGCACTGCATACGTATGTTTTATCGGATTATGCATCTAAAAGCGATGCCTTGGTATTGACGCTATTCCAACTGATCATATTACCCGTGATAGCAGTGGTTTATACCGTTGCCTTAGATGGTGACTTATATGTACCCACCCAACCGATTACATGGGGTGCTGTTGTGTTTTGTGCAGTGTTCTGCACTACTCTTGCATTTTGGATGCAGACGTATGCACAGCAGCAGCTCACCGTTTTTAAAGCTGCTATCATCTTAACATTGGAGCCAGTTTTTACAACGCTCTTTGCCCGGCTGACCTTGGATGAGGTACTCCATCCCCAGTTCTACTTGGGGGCATTCCTAGTATTAGGTGCTGTTATATTCATGAATATAAGGCTCGAACGTGTTTAATGGCTTTGTTTACTTTCTTTTTACTTCAGCGCACGTCAGGCTTGCTATTTTGCTTTGTGCTAGCAGGAGTTTAATGACTTATACAATTAGAATAGCGGTTCTTCCAGTTATAATCTTAGGTTGCTGCACAAAATCATACCTGACTTCTACTGATCTCTTCAGCAAGCAGTATACAAATTCCGAAATACGCCTCACGATGTAGCAAGCGCTAAATTCCTTGGCGTAATTCACTGCTTGTGGTAGCCCGAGCAACATGGATATTGTAGAATCTAATGGCAGGTTGAATAAGGAGTAATGGAAGTAAAGAAAGCAAGGCACCGATCCCTGCTATTACAATGTTTAAGAAGAAAAAGAGCGGGAAGGCTATAATATTTTGGGGCATAGGAGCGGCTCAGCCCCACCGAGCAAAGAAGCGCCAACAATGTAAAAAATAATTAGCCTACTGGCAGAGAGTCTGCTTTTGTATCCATATGCCTTGGCACTACCATAGATCCGTGTAAAAAGAATAAAACAGAAATATTGATGGAAAAGCTCTCTCCAAAAAAGAAGAATTCTTGTTTTTTTCTGCCTTTCTAATAGCCGGCCAATTTTTATAAAATTAATAGGGGAGGATAAGCCCTAGTGTGATCAGGGTGAGCCGTACAAAGACCAGTGGATGAACAAAATACACTACAGCTGGCGGGTCGGTGAGTGCGCCACAATGATCACAAGCTCCAGCATGGATATCCAGATGCGGGTTGTAACAATTGTAGCACTTCATGGCCCTTTACCTCAGTGGAGTCGGAGGGAATCGAACCCTCGTCCGGACAAGTCAATCACAATGCTTTCTACATGCTTAGTGGCTGTTGTTTGTCGGGATAGCCAAGGTCAGCCACTTGCCTCAGACACTCCGTATACGCACTTGCGTTTCGCCACAACATCACGTACCTGCTGTAGCTAGTTCTACGAGTTGATGCCTCGGGTGCTAGTCCTGCAGAACGAAGGACTAGCGAGACACGTGCTACCTAATCTCCGACTAGGCAGCAAAAGCAAGGGTACGTCCCCCGCTGCTATAGGCTAAATTGCCATTTAGATGATTGCGTAAGTTTGTTTCAGAGGTACTACTTACAACACCCCGCATGCTGGCACTGGATTCTCACTTCCCGTCAATTCCAATCGACCCCGTGATGTATACAGGAAAATAACCAGAAGCAAAGATAATGGGAAAAATTTAGTTAGCAAGCTGCTGGGCATTTGCCTCCGTGGTATCGGGGACAGGGCATGGACTGGGGGTATAGCTCACCTTGTACGCGAACCATTTGCGCGTGGCCAGGCATCATGGGGTGAGCGCAATCAGGCGTATGCCCAGCTCTGCCGCCAACTTCGTGATATCACTGAATACTTCGTGCCTACACCGCAGCTCTCCGTATTGATGACTCACAACGAAATGAGCACGAAGCAAAATTTTCAACATTTCATTTTCAATACCTTCGAGGTAAACGGCGTGCTTGTCTTCCTGAATGTAGGCGCGGTGCACGGAAACCTCGCTGATTCGCTCTACGAACGTTGCGGTCAAGGTCGGCTCGGTGTCGTGCGGGATGGCTATATGCACATCGCAATAATGCTGGTAGCTTTTTAGGCCATGATTATCTACATGCGTATCGATTAGCTTAGCATTGGGGACGTAAATGACGGACTGGTGGTAGGTGCGTATACGTGTAGCCCGCAGGCCTATTTCCTCTACTATGCCTTCAATATTCCCCGTGGTAATGGTATCTCCAATACTAAAGGGCCGGTCTACACAGATAGCTAGGGTTCCAAAAAAATTTTTGATAGTATCCTGTGAAGCTAATGCAAAACCTAGCCCACCGATAGATATACCGGCGAGCGTGCTAGATATGTCGAAGCTGAAAGCTTTAAGCGTCACCAACAGGCCTACCAGTATGATCAATACCTTCATGAATGGTCGTGCCAGTAGCGTCAGCTGCACGTCCAGTTGCCTTGTGTCTTGGGGGATCTTTTGGGGGGCACCAGGAATGAGCAGGTTGATCCATTGATAGCATACAACTGTCATCGTCAATGTCAGTACTCCTTGGAGTACCCTGATGGCATACTGCGCCATCGCTGCAGGAAGTTGCATGACAGGTAAAACCAGCATCAACACGAGAACTGCCATTAAAAAACTAGTGCAACGCTTAACACCACGCACGTGCGTCGGATTACAGCTTTTTGAGGCACGATAGAGCCATCTTGGAGATAAAAAAATGGTGGTGCGATACACGAGTATGGACAGAAAAATCAGGCATGGCAGTAACGCATACTGCCATACGTACAGTCCCAGTAGTGTTTCGTTGAAGCTATCGGGTAGCCACTGTTGTAAACGTTGTATGCCCAAAGGATATACCTTCTTGTGTGCCTGCGCTGCCACCCATCGTGCGGTCTCTTCGCTATAGATCCACTTATTATTGACCTTGACCAGGTATATCTTGGGAAATACTTCGGTAAGTTGGTACCTATGGTACTTGGCCTGTTGGTCTATGTAGTGGACGTCTTGTGGTACCTGAGACAAATCGATGTTCACTCCATTCTCTTGCAGGAGTCGTTGTAGTTGAATGGCCAATGCAGCGGCTTCTTGCTGGGTTCTATGCTCTTGAGAGAAGGTCTCAGCAGCTATTTCGGGGTGATAGTTGCCTGCTTTCAGAAAACCCAAGTGGGTGACGATGGTGTTGTAAGGAGAGTTTAGGTTGTAATCAAAAAACTTCTCTTTTGATTGGGCCGAAGCACAAAAACAGCCCATCATTAGGAGTAAGATCCGAGAGTAATGTTTCATGCGGGTATGGATAATTGTGGTGATTTATGGTCCGGGTTGGCTTACTAGTAGCACTCACCACCATTGTAAGCCGCGGATACGGGATAATGTAGTGAAAAGTATTCAAAAAGCATTGCCATGGTACGCCCGTGGTGGTGCACTATGGCACTATGGACGCGTAGCGGGTTGTGGGTCTGGGGCGTCTCGCCTTTGTGTGGGAAAGTGCATGGCGTAAGGCACGTCTACTTTTCCTTGGCTAATAGCTTTCAGTTTGCTTTTTAATAAGCTTTTCCTCAAAGAGGAAGCATAGTCAATATGGAGTTTACCCTCCAGATGGTCATACTCATGTTGTAAGATCCTAGCTGGAAAGCCAGTCCACTCCTCTTCATGAAGCTGCCATTTGACATCAAAATAGCAGATGGTAATCTTTTCTTTTCGGGGCACCTCTACCAAGATATTAGGAATGCTCAAGCAGCCCTCTTCGTAAATGCTAGGCGCTACTGTTTCGTCAATCTTTAGTACAGGGTTAATCAAGACCTTTTTTCCTGCCTTGCTACTGCCCTCTGTTGCAAGATATTGGGCAAGATCGACTACAAACAGCCGGATATTTTTTCCAATTTGTGGCGCGGCAAGCCCCACACCATGCGCTAGGTCCATCGTCGTCAGCATGTCGTTAACCAATCCCTGCAGCGCTGTTCCTTTTTCAATGGTGATAGCCTTTTTTCTCAGCACAGGATCTCCATAAGCAACAATAGGATAGATCATGACTTGCAATTGCTTTGACAACTTGCTAAAAAAGACTGGAGGATAATAGTGGCACTCAGTTTGTCTAGGTTGGCTTTATCGCGTCGGTCCTTTTTCTTACCCCCCCCCTCGATCATGCTGGCCAGCGCTATCTTGGAAGTATAGCGTTCATCGTATGGGATGATTGGCCTGTCTGGAAAGGTCTTTTGAAGTGTTTTGATAAATTTTGTGACCATTGCTGTCATGAGTGAAGGTGTGTTGTTCAGGTGCTTAGGCATTCCTACCACCAATGCATCTACTTCTTCTTGCTTCATATATGTTTTCAAAAATGCCAAAGCATCCGTGGTCTTGATGGTGGTTAGTGGTGTTGCAATGATCTTTAGCGGATCTGTAACGGCGACACCCACCCTTTTTATACCATAGTCAATAGCCATAATCCTACCCATGATACTTGTACATATTTCCCGAAGATAATACACTCATTTATTTTTAGCATCCATCTAATACATCCGACGTTGCTCAAACCTCTGAGGCGCTTCTTTTGTAAGGTTTAAAACGTAAATTGGGGCATTCTTTCAGTCAAAACGTGTCCTACATTGTGAATGAGCATAAGAATGTAAAACCTATTATTGGCCTTACTGCTGTATGTGCTCTGGCCGTGGCGATAGGCATTTGGGTAGGCGCCTCTTTAGAACAAAAAAGAGAAGAGGCAAAGCCCAAGAATCCTGTGCTAGAAGGTGCAGTCCAAAAGTTTGAAGATGTCCTCATACATGTTGAGTGCGACTATGTGGATGACACTGACCTGCAAACCCTGTCCGAAACAGCTATTGGTGATCTAATGAAACAGCTAGACCCACATAGTACTTACCTCACTGCTAGAGAACTTTCATTGAGCAATATAGAGCTGCAAGGTGAGCTGGAGGGAATAGGGATCGAGTTTGTCATGTTGCATGATACTGCCTATGTCATTGCGCCTATTGGGGGTGGTCCTGCAGAGCAAGTAGGCGTTAGGGCTGGAGATAAGATTATCAGAGTAGATGATAAAGATTTTGCAGGCCAAGGCCTTAAGCAAGTAGAGGTGACCACTCAACTAAGAGGAGCCAAAGGGACTAAGGTGAAGCTTACTGTAAAGCGCGATAATAAAGAAGAGCTACTTGACTTCATCATCACAAGAGATAAGGTGCCTTTCTATTCGGTAGATGTCAGCTATATGGTAGATAGTCAGATCGGATACATTAAGGTCAGCCGCTTTACAGCTAACACGTTCAAAGAGTTTAAAACTGCTTTTCATAGTCTTCAGAAGCAGGGAATGACCAAGCTGCTGCTCGACTTACGGGGCAATCCAGGAGGTTACATGGATGCGGCCATTAAGGTAGCCAATGACCTGCTCGATCAAGGCCAACTGATTGTATATACCAAAGGAAAAGCAAGCAAGTACACTACTAAGTACTATGCCAAAGGAGGGGATAAATTTGATCGATGCCCAGTCATTGTGTTGATTGACGAAGGCACCGCTTCTGCTGCCGAGATTGTGGCAGGTGCCTTACAAGACAATGATCGAGCCCTGATTGTAGGTAGAAGATCTTTTGGTAAGGGACTTGTACAAATCCCTATCCCACTGCATGATGGCTCTCAATTGAGGTTAACAGTAGCGCGCTATTACACGCCCAGTGGTAGATTCATTCAAAAGCCCTACGGGGAAGGGGTGCCAGATTATCATTCAGACCTAATTGCTAGGTATAAGCAGGGTGAATACTTTCATGCAGACAACATCCAGTTTGACGATGCGTTGAAACACCAGATGAGCAAAGGGCGTACCGTGTATGGGGGGGGAGGCATTATGCCAGACTATTTTGTA
>DCSL01000028.1:0-6112 GCA_002325615.1 Amoebophilaceae bacterium UBA1467 | reverse complement strand
ATCGAAGCGCGTGCACATGCCACTTACCTTGACCAGCTGCAAGCCAAGAATATTTTACAGCAATATGCCCTAGAGTATGTAGATCGGCACCGAGAAGCCTTAACTGCCATGGGGTATGAGGGGTATTACGACCGATTCGAAGTGAGCGATCTGATGCTGAAAAAAATCGTGGCCCAAGCAGATAAAGCTGGAGTATCTTACGATGGCAGAGCATTGTGCACTACCAAGACTCATATGAAGCTATTGCTCAAAGCATACATTGCCAGAAACATATGGAGAGCGCAAGGATTTTATCCCATCTATCACCAAAGCGATGAGGAGTTTCAAAAAGCGCTGCAGTTGTTTGATGAGGCGGCAACCCTGATCCCCAAAACCACCATTGATGAAGAATAAATGGACCATCAGGTGAAAGTAATCAATTGCCATCGAGTAAAACGCATAAAACGCCTCCCATTGTGCCATTAAAAAAGTTTCTCCAAGTCTTGGATTACTGGGCATAAGTGCTGATGTTGTTGCGGTCAGACCCATAAATAAACATTCATGTGCACACAGTTTCAAAGATTTGTAGCCACGGTACTTCTTTTCAGCCTATTACTTACAGAGTTGTGGCAACCCTAACTGGAAAATAGCAGATGGGGAATCGACTAGGGGTGCTAATGCCAAAACTTATCATCGCGTTAAGGTTAAGCAGCACAGTGAGTCTTTAGCGCTAGCAGAAGCCGAAAGCTTTATGGACGGTTCCATAGAACCAAAACTTGCGGGTGCACCTGCGCTTGGAGATGCATCATCGAGCCAACGTTCCACTGAGGCGTTAGCCGAGGTGGTTAGCAAAGCAGCTTATGAGTTAGCCGGTGAACTGTCTAATGCCCTTCATGGTGATCGACCAATCACTCCCTCTCCTAGTCCCGTAGTCAATGTAGTCTCGCAGCGTCCTTCTTCCTAGCAGCCCCTCCCGCTCCTGTAGTGCTACAAGTGAGCGCAAGCAGTCTACCGAGAAGAAGTCCCGTCATGCGGTGTTGGGTAAGGACTTCATCGCTCATCGTAAGAGTGCCCCACTAGTGCATGCTCGTTCAGTTTCTACGGTAGCATCTGCTAGCGTACCCCAGCTGGCCCTGGCCCCCCAACCGCAAGCACCACAACCTACCAGTTCCCTACATGCAGAAAGGCTGCGTCCAGTTTTCTCACGTCAGCCACAGCCAAAGGGGCAGCACGCCTTAAAAGCCACCGAGTGCAAGGAATCACACCTCAAGCCAGCTAGCAACCTAGCTTTCCATACCTACCCTAGCGCCCAAGGACATCAGGTTCGTTTTCAGGAACAAGCAGGTACGTGGATGGCCCAAGTACAAGATTGGTGGGGACGCACGCAGGAGCTTCCGGTGATTTGTGCTCCTGATCAAACGCCAGTACATGCCTTGCAGCAGTTGTCCAGTAAAGCCCCTGGTCAGCACAAGTACTGGGTGCATGTACTGGAGACCCACCAGCCACCTTGGGCACCCAGGATCGTGTATGTGGGTGTGTTGGGTGTGCGTGGCGGGGGGGCCATCTACTCGTTTGATAATTCACCACCTTATCATGTATATGCAGAATCAGACTCAGATGATGAGGCAGATAATACCGGCCCTGTTGACACGCTGCGTGGTTCCTGGAAAGCTAGCTATTTTCGGAGTGATGGGTATTGGCGTGCTAAAGTCGATGATGGGAAGCCGCACGATGATAGCACTTACGAACATGATCTTTATGTGCAGGTCAAGTCAGATTACCCCTTATCGCTCTCCAGTAATGCACTGGATGAGAGCGAGAAAATTATCAATTATGCCTATAATAATGGAGATAGTGTTACAGGGATCAATTTCATACAAATAATTTCTAGCCCGAGCGAGGTACATGTATCCCGCATCAGTAGACGTGAGCGTAGATACGAGCGTCGTCAAGAGCATATTAGACAGGATCATGAGCGAGAGAAGGAACGTTTAGACACACTAAGAGAAGCAACAAAACAGCGTGAAAGACAACAGCTAGAGGCTATCGAAGAAAAAGAAGCACATATCACGAAAAGGCTAGCGTCTATGGAGGAGCGAGAACAAGCCCTCAGAGAGGTCAAAAATCGTCAGGGAGAAGCGTTGCATGCCCGTCGAGAGGCATTGCACGAGGAGCAAGTTAGGCTAAGTAGAAAAGCGAGTTAAAACACAAAAATATACCAGCCATGATATTACGAAGGTTATGCATCTCTTTTGTTCGCATTACTGGTGGTGTGCTCTTTCTCTTTTGCGTACAATTTACTTTCTCTTTTTTTGTTTCAGTGCGTTAGCATGCTCACACCCCTCCACGAAAACATCTGATTCGATATAGAGAAATCTTTAAAAAAGATGATAACATACACACAGTTTCAAAGATTCATAGCGACCATACTACTTTTTAGTCTCTTGCTTCAGAGCTGTGGCAATCCGAACTGGAAGATGGTGGGTGAGCCAGGGCCTAAGCCTAGTGCCAAGGAGAGTAGGCCTGTCAAGGTGCGGCAGACTAAGGCTACAAAGCCGACACAAGAGCAAGCTATTTCCCTTGAGAGCTTTATTGAGCCTCGCGGCTCACTATCTAACAAATACTGCCCTGATTCGTTAGCCAAAGTGTCTAGTGAAGTGCCTCCTGCAGTTGATCGTAAGTCACCAAGCACCCCTTCTGTTGCTTCTTTGCATGCCATAACGCAACGAACTCTCTCTGGCAACTCTCCTCGTAGTGCTGCAACCACTCCTAAAGCAGCTATAAAGTATAATGCTAACAAGCCCCGGCATGTGGCGTTGGGTAAGGATTTCAGCGCTCGTCGTACGGGTGCTCCAGCAGTTACCACAGTAGCCCTTGCTAGGTCTGCAGCGCCCGCAAAGGCCCCTCCACCTACTCCTCAAACAGGCAGCCCCATGCACAAGGATGCCTTTGTTCCAAAGTCCAATTCCGCGCCTGTTGCTTCGCCGCAAGCCCCCATCGGCCCCTTTGTGCTCTCCTCTGGCAAAGCGGTAGTATTTACTCAACAAGCGGCTTTCTGGAAAGCCGCAGTCAAGGAATCATGGGGTAGCTTTTCTAGAGAAGAGGTCTTGCCTGCCATATGCCAAGGGGATATGACAGTAATACTACATACTCTAGAGGGTCAAGAATCTGTTCACACGCAAAAGCGTATCCATATCCTAGAGACCCACCAAGCCCCTTGGGCGCCTAGGGTCGTCTATGTAGGTTATCTAGGCCTGGAAGGCGGGATGCCCGCGCCAGACTATTATGTGTCGGTTGCTGGAAACTCTGATTCTGACGATGATCAGGCAGTACACGGACAAACTACAGGAGGGATAAGAGTAACCTTTCGTCCTGCTTCCAATGGCAATTGGCATGCAAGTACCTCTTGGCATCCTGCAAGTAGGCGTATCTGGGTGATGTCAGACTATCGTTTAACTCTATCTGCTAATGATATTCGGGCTGCTCGGTTGACGCTCTGGTATAATCGTGTTTTTTGTACAGATCATGTTGAAATACACTCCACCCCCTCTACCATTTCTTCCTGCAGAAAAGAACGTAGGGCCCGTAGATACGAGCGTCGCCAAGAACGCATTAGAAGAGAGCAAAGGTGGGAACAAGAATGTCGGGATGCCCTAAGAAGAGCAGAAGAAGCGCGTGTAAGAGCACGTCTAGAGGCTATTAGAAGAGAAGAAGTTCAAATTGCCCATGAGCTAGTGCTTACAGAGCAAGAAGAACAAAGCTTCCGGGAAACTATGGCCAGTCGAAGGGAGGTGCTATATACCCGCCAAAGAGCATTACATCAGAAGCGAGATAGACTAGGTAGGGAAGCAATAGAGAACGAAAGAAGTTACCAGCGTGATATGGAAGCACTAGAGAGGCACACTAGGGCTGCGGAAGAAGCACTATCACAACAACGGGTTATAGATACGGAGAGAGACCGGCAACGTCAGGCGAGAGCAGAAGCATCGGTAAAAATAAAAAAAGGATTTTGGGGTAACCTGTGGAGTGACGTTAAGACGGTAAGTAGAGGGGTGTGGGCAGGCACTAAAGCAGTGGCTCGTACGACCTGGCAAAGCGTTAAGACGGCAAGTAAAGTAGTATGGGAAGGCACTAAAACAGTAGGGAAGTTTTTATGGAAACACAAATGGAAAATACTTACAGTGGCTGTAGTAGTTGCGGGTGTAGTGCTCGTTGTAGGTGCTACTGGCGGGGCAGGGGCGTTATTTTCTGGGGCCCTTCCTGGCATGCTATTCGGAACGCATGGAGGAGCCGCAGCCGCAGGTTCCTGGTGTTTTACTTTGGGTATGAGCAACGTTATACATCAGGGTATTGACTTTTTGAACGACTACTTCGATAGGCCTTCTGTACCTGCTAGTGACCAAGAAGTTGAACCACTACTGGCAAGCAATGAGGCGAGTAGTCAAGAACAAGAAGTACCTGTACCTGACCATTCGTCTTATGGCACAGCAGCTCACCAAGCACCCAACACTGAGCGCGAATCAGCACGTGTTACAACAACACCCCAAGTACCCTCTGAAGGTGCCTCTAATGTAACGCAGGCAACAGAACAGGAGCAGAATACCCAAGAACCATCACCCAATGAGGCGTCTACCCCCTGGCACCCACCCTTTGTCGCAAGGGCAGCCCCTACTCCCGATCTAGCAGACTTGCTGCAACAAAACATGCAGCTGAATGAGCAAGAAGAAGGAGAAGAAGAGGACCGCAAGATGCCTAGCCTCCCTCGTGTGACTACTTTTACTACCCCAGCAGCAGCCCAAGAGGCTGTTGAGGCTTTTCTAGCACGATGGAGATTAGAAACCCCTTCAGGACGTGCCGCCATCAAGGATCAGGGGAAGGAAATACTCAAAGGTGTAGCGACACTGGAGAAAATGACCGCAAGCTATCCGCTTGTTTGGAATAAGGTATTGCAGGAACAAGAAGCTACCAAAAAGCAGTTGAATAGGCTCATAGGCTTACGGAGTCAGTTGCTAGACGCCTTCCAGCAAGAAGAATGTAGAAGACGAGAAGCGGAAGCTCGGGAGATACCTGCTACACCCGCAGCTTCCACTGCGGCCAGCGCCAGTGAAGCTCCTTCGACAGCACAGGTCCCAGCAGTAGCCCCTGCGTCCAGCACCTGTGCAGCTTCGCCGGCACAAGCCCCGGCAGCGCGTGAGCAGGCAGCAGAAGCATCAAGCGCTGTAAACAATGAACCCAAGGATGTTCATGAACTAGAAGCAAGCCAAGCAATCATTCAATTTATCGGAAGATTTGAAGGATTTCGTGCCAATATGTATAAGGTAGGGGGGGTGGGAAGGTGGACTATTGGCTATGGTCATGAGTTTGATGACGAAGAAATACCACGTTATGAAGCAGGTATTACTAAAGTGCAAGCACAGGAGTTATTACACCAAGATGTGCAGGAGGCTATACGTAAGATTAGAAGGTATGTTACCGCACCTTTGACGCAATATCAATTCGATGCGTTGGTGAGTTATGTTTACAATACTGGGAGTTTATATGAAACCCATTTGTTAAGAAATATTAACCGAAATAACTTTGAAGTAGCAGCACGAGAGATGGATATTGTGGTGCAAACGAATCCCCAAACTGGAGAAAGGGAAGTTCTTCCAGGATTGGTAAGAAGAAGAGCCCAAGAACAAAAACTATTCCTAGAAGGTGATTATGGGAACTAGAATAATGTTAATAGTACTGAGTTTACTACTGTTTGCTCAATGTAAGCCTGAGCAGGAAGAGTATGTCATTAACCCTGCTGAATTTATCTATGGTCAATGGCGCTGTAAGAAGCACATGTGGTGGACGTATAGTAAGTATACCAGCAAACAGCTAGAGCCTGTGTTAGCCTCCGAGCTATGCGTCGAGAGAGACAGAATTTATTTTGAAGATAGTAAAGTGATTAAACCCTATTTCTTTACTCCCGGAGAGGTAATCGTAGAAAAACTATCCGAAGAGGGTGTAGACGATTGTTATACAATACAGAAAGGTCCACTCAAGCAACTTTATACCAAAGAAGAGCTACGAAACTTAGATAGCATACATTTAGGTAAAAATGCTTGAGTGGACCTTTCTGTATTGTATAACAATCGTCTACACC
>DCSL01000030.1:1183-3903 GCA_002325615.1 Amoebophilaceae bacterium UBA1467 | reverse complement strand
AGTGTTAGCAACTAAGCTGGGCGCCATAGAGATGCGTCTCTGACTAGTGTGACAATTGCAAATCTACACCTATTTGGTTTTTTCAACAGCCTGATGATAGATTAATGGTATGGAGATGAAAAAGTTAGCCCCCAGATACAATCATGGGTGACGGATGTAATCAAGGCGGTTGTCTTACAGCATGCTTCCGTACAAGCTTTTTATGCAAACTGATTCATTGCCCTTATATCCTGTGCCGATAGCGATGCAAAGTTTTGCTATCGCATTAGCAGCCTTGCTGGCTACACGCCGCACTGCGGTGAGTGCTGTGCTCCTATAACTGACATTGAGGTAATAGGCATGCCTTTATTGGCAAATGGCATTGAAGGATTATCAGTAATTACGGGCCTTATAGTAGGTTATTGATTAGGCTTTTTCTTGATGAGCAACGCCATTGCTACAGCGCTATCCAGATAGCGGTTTTTGGGTACAGTTCGGGTTTGTACCCTGTAGACATGTATGTCTGTTTGTTCCTGGATTATACTGGTTAGCTTACTTAATAGGCCGGAAAATGGTGCTCTAAACCGGGTTACTACCTTTTTTGCCGACACTGGTTACGCAAGCAGCTCCAGCGGCTCATTTGTCGGTTTATGCTCAGGGACGGTACTGCCAAGATTGGGTAGCACTGCCAACGCAGCTGCTTGCCCCAGGGCAAGAGCACCCTCTAACGCACAAACTCGGGGCAGTTTGGTTAGTTCTATTGTGTGGTACATAGGTAAGGATTTAACTTCTCCAAAGTAGCTTTATCGATAAGCACCAAAGTGCTCAAGGACTCTATCGTGAGAAACGGGCCGTGCTGAGCACGATAATGTACAATGCTTCGTGCTTGCTGGTAAGTGATGTAAGGATGTGCAGCCAGTGTTTGGGCATCAGCAGTATTGATGTTTAGCTTGGCAGGGTGGGAGACTACACTGATGTAAGTGTGTTGCTTGAGGCGTTCCACCACTTCTGGTCGAAGGCCATATACTTCTTGGTACTGTGCCTGGCCTATAAAGCCGCCTAACTTGTCACGGAACTTCACGATCCTCGCTGCCAGTACTGGTCCTAGCCCCTTGATGGTGCTGAGCTGGGCTTCACTAGCAGTGTTGATGTCAAAAGATTGCACCGACGGAGGATGATGGTAATTTTTTTTGAAATTTTTATGGGTATGCTTGGGACTTTTCTTGTGGGCTTCTAGCAGCACTAAGGTGCGCTCTAACAGCGCAATATCTTGGTCATGGTTTGCTTTAGGCTGCATGCTATAGTACCACTTCAAGCCTTGTGGCGCTAGTAGACAAACGCTAGTCAACAGTAACAACACAAATGTGCCATTGGTTTCAGCCCTAGAAAAACCAAAATGCTTACGAAGCCTGGCACTCATCCAAGAAAACATGGTAGTATTGAGTAAAGGTGCTATTTTGTATCGTGCTTGAGACGCATTCTATGGGCTTTTTTAGACTTAAGCAACTTATTCATTAACTACCCGGACATTTTACCAACTCGGATCAGGTGCCGAATTTACAAGGCATCATTGGGGCAACATGGATGAGCTACGTCCATTGTATATACTGCTCCCATTTTTTCAGTACCTGTTGAAAGTCTGTCGGCAAAGGCGCTTCGAAGCACATGGGCTGCCGGGTAGTAGGGTGCACAAACCCCAAAGAATACGCATGAAGGGCCTGGCGAGGCATCAGCTTAAAGCAATTCTCTACAAAGGCTCTGTACTTGGAAAAGCGTTGCCCTTTGAGGATCTGGTTACCTCCATACACCGCATCGTTAAAGATAGGATGGCCTATATGTTTCATGTGGGTACGGATTTGGTGGGTACGGCCTGTCTCTAGGTTGCATTTTATGAGGGAGACATAGCGTAGCTTTTTAATGGATTGATAATGAGTGACGGCGCGTTTGCCCACGGCCGCATCAGGAAAAGTGGTCATAACACGCCGGTCCTTAGGGCTTCTACCAATGGGAATGTCAACAGTACCTGGGGCTTCGGTAGGTTCTCCCCACACCAGGGCGTAATAAGTTCGCTCTATGGAGTGATCGTAAAATTGCTTGGCTAGGGCAATCATACTGGCTTCTGTTTTGGCAACGACAAGCAATCCAGAGGTGTCTTTGTCAATGCGGTGCACTAGGCCAGGCCTGCCTTCATTGTTCATTTGCGTAGGGAGCTGCGCGAAGTGGTACACCAAGGCATTGGCCAAGGTGCCAGTCCAGTTGTTGTAGGCCGGATGCACAACCATGCCGGCTGACTTATTGACAATAAGCAGGGCTTCATCTTCATACAAAATATCCAATGGAATGGGCTCAGGTACTACTTCTGTGAGGCGTGGAGGGGTAGGCAGCACCACTTTGATGACATCGTGGGGTTTAACCTTGTAGCTGGGTTTGGCGGGCTGTTGGTTAACCACAATGAAGTGGTTCTCCATGGCCAGCTGAATTTTGTTGCGCGTGGTATTGGGCAAACGGTCCATCAAAAACTTATCGATCCTTAGCAAAGCTTGCTTAGGGTCTACCGTGATGGCGTGGTGTTCAAAGAGCCCATGCTCCTTGTCTATGCAGTTGTTGGGGGTCACTAAAATGGGGTATTGTACCTTGTGCTGCTTCATTCAATCTTCAATGCCAGTGCGCCAGGATGCACACCACGTCAAATTTAGCCAAAATTGTTCATCAATATCCCAAAGCTCCTGTTCTTGAGCTCC
>DCSL01000030.1:0-1083 GCA_002325615.1 Amoebophilaceae bacterium UBA1467 | reverse complement strand
AAGAGCAGCGTCTCCTCAGCAGTTCTGCGTTGGCTCTCGTAAGATTTGGCCTGGATCGTACGTAGGTTGTGTAGTCTATCAGCTAGCTTGACATAAAGCACCCGCTTGTCCTCAGCCCCCAAGAGCCTATGGATATTTTCAGGATGGGAGAGTAGCACTTTATAGTTTGTATCCTTGTGGCTCTCCATGTGGGCTAAACGCACTGGGAGCTTACACCATGTCCATGTCAGTGCTAAGAGGCTCTTCAGCAGCAGGCAGAGAGATGATAAACTCCGTGTAGGAATCCTGTGGCAGGGTGCTCGTTGCATATAACAAACGGCCTCCTTGCGCTTCTATCAGTAGTCTGCTAATCGCTAAGCCTGGATGCTTGGCCATTGCCTTCGGGGAGAATAGCGTGCATAGCTCATGCAGCAACGAGGGCGATAACGCCTGGCCTGGCAGCCTCACGTGAATGCCTTGCTGGCGCCTAGTCCACAGGCGAACTTCATCTCCCAGATGATGTGCATGCAAGAAGCTTAGCACATGGATGATGACATATTGCAGATGGTTAAAGGAGGTATATATTCTATAGTCTTCCGTGAGGTCTACATGCATGTCGTGTACCATAGCTTCTAAAATAGCAGTAACACAGGCTCTTATAGAAAGTAGCGATCCTTGTGGGGCAATGTAGCTGGCCTTGATTTCTTCTATGAGCTGCTGGGTCATTTGATGTCCTTGTTGAATGACGGCTAGTGCTGTGGGAAAGAAATAGTGTAAACAATCGGTGGCTGTATGGAATGCGTCTGGCTGCTGTGCATGATCGGTGGCAGCAACGGAAAGGCTATACCTGGCGAGGGTCTCCTGTACTTGATGATCGATCATCGTAGTAATGCGTATGGTAGCTGGGTGGGCGTATGGTCTTACTTGCCCCATGGTGTGATAATGATCGGCAATCTCTCGTAGCTTGGCCTCGAGGTGCTGTTCTCTGCGTCTCGAAAAGAGCAAACCGATGAGGGTAGAAAAGAGGCAGGTATACACCAACAAATACCCAGTACTAAAGTCTAAGTGCAGGTCGATCGGACCAATGGCCAGTGTGTAGAAGAG
>DCSL01000014.1 GCA_002325615.1 Amoebophilaceae bacterium UBA1467 | reverse complement strand
TTAGTTTCTTCATTAGTTAGTATCTACTACTCCCAAATGTGAGCACAAAGGTAGCCTATTTTTTTAGTATCCACCAAGTCTTTTCGAAAGAAATTGGGTGAGGAAAGTTTTAGTTCAGCGAATTTTTTAGTCTTCTTCCGACGAATGGTGTCTAGAATAGGGTATTTCGCTGCATTTAGGCTGACAAAATCTACGTGCGGCCTACCAGCTTACAGACCAGCTCCTTTAGTATTTTCCCTTCTGACGTAGCCGGATAGTCTACGCCTTTGAGTTGCAAGTCTGCCTGGTGCAGATGATGGATGTTTTCGATCACCTTGGACAGGGGGTAGCATTGCGCTGCCAAGAGATAATCCCGAACAAAATAGGGACTCACTTGTAGTACTTTTTCCAGGGCAGGGGCTGACTTGTCTTTTGCATCGTGCAGGAGCAGTAGCTTGCTGAAAAAGGAAAAGAGCAAGGCCACCAAAGGAATGGCTGGATTTTTTCTAGGATTTTCCTCAAAGTGTAGCACGATCTGGTGGGCCTTCATAACATCTTTTTGAGCTAGGGCTTTCTGGAGTTCAAAGGCATTAAATGTCTTGCTGATTCCTACGTATGCCTGAACCATGGCATCGTCGATTTCCGTGTCTTGCTCGAGATTGAGCTGGATTTTATTGAGCTCATTAGCAAGCCTTGCCAGGTCACTACCTATGAATTCTTGCAACATCCAAGTTGCTTTTTCTGTAATGCTTAGTCCCCTCTCTCGTACGTAAGCAGTGATCCATGCAGCAACTTGGTGGTCATATATCTTTTTGGCATGGACCAAGACAGCCTGCTGAGCCAATACCCTCCCTAAGGACCTTCTTACATCCAAGATTTTATACTTATACGCCCAGACAAGCAGGGTGGCGGGTTGGGGAGATTTTACGTAAGCCTCTAGGTACTTTCTTCCCTCTTCCCTGTTGAGATCTTGCAACTCCTGGGCTTCCCTGACAACGACAACCTGGCGCTCACTGCCCATGGGGAAGCGTCGGGCGTGGGTCAGGATTTCACTCATGGTCTGCTCCTTGCCATACACCACCGTCAAGTTAAAATCTTTTTCAGAAGCACTGAGCACGTTTTCCTCCATGTAGTTAGTAAGCAAATCAATGTAATAAGGTTCTTCCCCCTGAAGGAAGTATACCGGAGCATATTGTTTTTGCTGAAGCGCTGTGAGGACTTGTTGAGGTGAGTACGCCATGATAGTGCAAAATTATGCATCCTAGCTGCATCCCACAAGCTCGTTTACAAGGCCTCGCACGCATGATGCTGAGTATTTCTGGGATACCCGAAATTGCTACTTGTTAGCTAACTTCGTAGAAAACACAGGCCATGCGCGAGGAATACCTGAAGTCAACGAACGATCACTTCGACAACGCAGACAAGGAGGTAGAGCGTGCCCTAAGACCCCTGAACTTTGCAGACTTTACGGGCCAGGAAAAGTTGATAGCCAACCTCAAGGTTTTTGTTCAAGCCGCTCAGCAGAGAAATGAATCCCTAGACCACGTGCTGCTGCACGGACCGCCAGGATTGGGAAAAACAACACTAGCACACATCATTGCCAATGAGTTGCATACCAACATCAAAGTGACCTCAGGACCTGTGCTGGATAAGCCCAGCAATTTGGCAGGCCTGCTCACCAACTTAGAGCCGCACGATGTACTGTTTATCGACGAAATTCACCGCCTGAATCCAGTGGTAGAAGAATACCTCTACACGGCCATGGAAGATTTTAAGATTGATATTTTGCTTGATTCAGGGCCTAATGCACGCAGTGTGCAACTCAGTCTGCATCCTTTCACGCTCGTGGGTGCTACCACCCGTTCCGGGCTCCTCACGTCACCGTTGCGGGCGCGCTTTGGAATCAACACCCGTTTGGAGTATTATGAAGCATCGCTACTCACCAAAATCGTGCGAAGATCGAGTCAATTGTTAGTAGCCAACATAGAAGCAGAGGCAACGTACGAGATTGCCCGCAGAAGCCGGGGGACGCCTCGCATAGCCAATAACTTGCTCAGAAGGACACGTGATTTTGCGCAAATTAAAGGGGATGGCACCATTACCAGAGGAATTGCCCAAATGGCACTCAAGGCCCTGGAGGTGGATGAACATGGCTTAGACGAGATGGACAACCGTATCCTGACCACCATTATCAACAAGTTCAGTGGTGGGCCTGTAGGCATTAGCACCATTGCCACAGCTTGCGGCGAAGAGGCAGAAACGCTTGAAGAGGTGTATGAACCTTTTCTTATTCAAGAGGGCTACCTACAGCGAACATCTCGAGGCCGGACAGCCACTGAAAAATCTTACCGACATCTGAACCTAGTACCTCCCAAGCATACGGGGACGCTTTTTGACTAAGACTTCACCAAATAGTTGGTACGGTCACTTGCACTGGAGTTCAATAAAAAACTGTATGTAATGCACTCGAATTCATACAGTCTTGTTATCCTTGACGATCAGTAATTCATTCATTTCTAATGGGTAGTGCGGCCTTTGCTCTTGAGTAACAGTTTGCCCATGCCTAACTACCATGAAGCCATTTTTGATGGCACAAGAAATTATAGCCATGTTATGTTCAACTACTGTATATCAATGCACTCGGCTCCTTTCGCTCTTGCCAATGCGCCGGCTCGATGAAATAACAACGATCCTA
>DCSL01000058.1:4958-25636 GCA_002325615.1 Amoebophilaceae bacterium UBA1467 | reverse complement strand
ACAATAGCCACTCCTGCTTGCATACCTTGGGCTAGGTAGAGACTTTCACCTGCCTGGCTACTAGTCTCTCCATTGCCCTCACCAGGGCTTCCTGGTCCGTTTCTTCGGGCCTCTACTTGTGTTTTGAACTCAATTAATTCCTCGAGCACTTCTTTGGTGACTTTTATTTCTTCTATAAGTTTTTGATTCCGAGTTTTGAGCCTATGGTTCTCTTCAATCAAATCTTTAAGTTGCAAAGGTTGCATGGCAGCTTTACGTTGCTTCCACGCTTTGATCTCCGCCTTCTGCTTCTGCAACTCAGTCTTTTGCAACTTTTTAGCCAATACAGGATTACCAACAGCTGCAAACAGTAGAACTGTCAGTATAATAGTGAACTTTTTCATAGCTTTTTTAGAATAAGGCATTGTCCTTCAAGTCTACTAAATGTGCATTAGAAATGCAAAAAATGGTGGTAATAACTGGCTGTCCCGCTATGCACTCACTAGTAGAAGGATGCTGCTTGCTCATCAATGTCTACCATTCTCTCAATACATACCTCACTATACCAATCAGGTACTATCTTTGAAACATGCTCAATAAGAAAAATATACCTACGCCAGCTACGCCTCACTACGTCATAGGTCGGGTAGACTACGTAAATCCGGCTTACGCTTATATCGTATCTAAGGAAGAAGAACAAGAAGATGTTTGGGTGAAGCAAGAAGATTTGTTAGGAGCATTAGATAAAGACCTTGTCAGGGTCGTAGTGCTGCAGCAAGCTCAGGAGAAGAAGCGGTCTGTGGGCAGAGTAGTAGAGATTGTAGAACGAAACAAAGCGCCTATTGTGGGCCGCCTGGATCGCTGCGGTAAGAATGCCTTTGTAATCCCCGACGGGCGCCGCATGCATTATGACATCTTTATCAAAGAAGCGGAACTCAAAGGAGCCAAGCATGATGACAAAGTCATTGTAAAAATTACGGGGTGGCCCCATGGAGATAAGAACCCTACAGGGGTCATCCAAGAAGTGCTCGGCCAAGCAGGTGTACACGAGGTAGAAATGCATGCTATCATGGCTGAATTTGGTTTGTCGGCACATTTCCCCGCTCAAGTAACGGCCGAGGCAAATGCCATCCCGCACGCCATCCCTGCACACGAAATAGCCCGAAGAAAAGACTTTAGAGCGGTAACTACCTTGACCATTGACCCAGAAGATGCCAAAGATTTTGACGATGCGCTCTCCTTAAGAATACTGCCCAATGGACGCTATGAAGTAGGCATCCACATTGCTGATGCCAGCTACTACGTGGCAGAAGGGAGTCTGTTAGACCATGAGGCACTGGAGAGGGGAACCTCTGTCTATCTGGTAGATAGGACCATCCCAATGCTACCAGAAAAGCTTTCTAATGATTTATGCTCACTGAACCCTCAGGAGGATAAGCTAACTTTCTCTGCCGTTTTTGAGCTAGACAATCGGGGCATGGTGCAGAAAGAGTGGCTAGGAGAAACCGTAATTCACTCCAACAAACGCTTTACCTATGAAGAAGCCCAGCAGGTTATTACGCAGCAGCAGGGCAATTTTTATGAGGAGCTTACTATACTCAACCAATTGGCCAAACAGCTACGCGCTGAACGCTTCAAACAGGGTGCCATTAGCTTTGAAACCGTAGAAGTCAAGTTTCAGCTTGATGCACAAGGGAAGCCACTGCGCATAGTGCCAAAAATATGGCAGGACACCCACAAGCTGGTCGAGGAGTTTATGCTGTTGGCCAACATGCGGGTAGCAACGCGCGTTTCCGAAATGCAGCAGGGCAAAAACCTACCGACCTTTGTATACAGAACACACGACGGCCCTGATCCAGACAGATTGAACGACTTTTGGGGTTTTGTCAAACAATTGGGTTATCAGGGAGCTACCAAACAACAATCTATTTCCAGTGCTCTGAATACCATTTTAAAGGCTGCTTCAGAGACGAAAGAGGCAAATATCATCCAGTCGTTAGCCATCCGCACAATGGCCAAGGCCGTATACACCAGTGAAGACAAGAAACACTTCGGGTTGTCCTTTCAGCATTATACCCATTTCACTTCACCCATCAGGCGATATCCTGATATCATGGTACACCGGTTACTCAAGCAGTACCTCAAGGGACAGTTCAACGCTGACCCACTGTCCTACGAAGAAAAATGTAAGCATGCTTCTGAGCGGGAGCGTGTAGCAGCAGATGCAGAACGGGCTTCCGTGCGGTACAAACAAGTAGAGTTCATGCAGGCACTTCAAGGAGCAAGCTTAGAAGGCATTATCAGTGGTGTTACAGACTGGGGGATTTATGTGGAACTGGTCAATAACCGATGCGAAGGCATGGTCCGCTTGGCTGATATGACAGACGATTATTATGAACTAGATGAAAAGGGATTTCAGGTGGTAGGCAAACGTTCTAAAAAAGTTTATCGCCTTGGCGACCAGGTGCAGGTAGAAGTCAAGTCGTGTGATCTGAACAAAAGGACGGTCAGTTTCAACTTTACTTCACGGCAGAATCACAAGACGTAACATAATACGCTAAGTTTAGAACCATCCCTGGTACCCGCTTCCTTGTCTCGCTCGGTTTGGTCAGGGCTTTTGTAACACATCAGCATATTTGCGGATGAATAGATAGGCATAGACGTATGAGTCAAGAACACCAAATACTAGAAGAAGTTATTACGGCTGGCTATAAGTATGGCTTTGAAAGTGACATAGCTACCGAAGTAATCCCCAAGGGACTGAGCGAGGCCACCATTTGCCTGATTTCTGCTAAAAAAAATGAACCCGATTGGATGCTAGCATGGCGGCTCAAGGCTTACAGGTACTGGCTGACTATGAAAGCACCCCAATGGGCTAATGTGAATTACCCGCCTATCGATTATCAGGACATCATTTACTATGCAGCACCCAAAAAAAAGCCTGCACTGAACAGCCTTGATGAAGCAGATCCTGAGCTCTTGGCTACTTTTAAGAAGCTGGGTATCTCAATAGTAGAACAAAAACGCCTGACCGGCGTAGCCATGGATGTAGTGATGGACAGCGTGTCTGTAGCAACTACCTTCCAAGCAAAGCTGCAAGAACTGGGTATTGTTTTTTGTTCTTTCAGTGAAGCTGTACAGCAACATCCGGAGCTAATCAGAAAGTATTTAGGTACTGTAGTACCGCTGCAGGACAATTATTTTGCTGCACTCAATGCTGCAGTGTTTAGCGATGGCTCTTTCTGTTATATTCCCAAAGGAGTACGCTGTCCTATGGAGCTCTCTACCTACTTCCGCATCAACGCGGCCAACACAGGCCAGTTTGAGCGCACGCTGATTGTAGCTGAAGAAGGTGCTTATGTGAGCTACTTAGAAGGATGCACAGCCCCTATGCGTGACGAAAACCAATTGCACGCAGCAGTCGTAGAGATCTACGCTGCACAAGACGCAGAGGTGAAGTATGCTACGGTACAGAACTGGTACCCAGGCGATAAAGAAGGCAAGGGAGGCATTTATAACTTTGTCACAAAAAGAGGCATTTGTGCAGGGAATCATGCCAAAATTTCTTGGACACAAGTAGAAACAGGTGCTGCGATCACCTGGAAATACCCTAGCTGCATTCTGATGGGCGACAATTCGATCGGTGAATTTTACTCAGTAGCAATTACTAACAACAAGCAGCAAGCCGACACAGGCACCAAGATGATTCACTTGGGCAAGAATACGAAGAGTAGGATCGTGTCCAAGGGCATCTCCGCAGGGCATGGGCAAAACAGTTATCGAGGGCTTGTAAAAATAACACGCAATGCTGAAAATGCACGCAACTTCTCGCAGTGTGATTCTCTGCTCGTGGGCAACCAGTGTGGGGCACATACTTTTCCCTATATCGATGTGAAAAACAAAACCGCACAAGTGGAGCATGAAGCCACCACCTCCAAGATAGGTGAAGAGCAATTGTTTTACTGTAACCAACGGGGTATCAGCACCGAGGAAGCTGTGGCATTGATTGTCAATGGCTACTGCAAAGAAGTACTCAACAAGCTGCCCATGGAATTTGCTGTAGAAGCACAAAAACTACTAGCCTTGACCTTAGAGGGAAGCGTGGGGTAGCAGCGATAACATCCCATGCTGATCACCAAGTGATACGCCGCCCTATGCGCGCCCACTATGATTTGTTCAGTACCTCAGAAGCAAGTTGTTGTAATTCTTTTTCTATAGGCTGTAGCTTGAGGTACCGAGCAATGGGCACAAAGAACTGCAAGGTCTCTTCTGCGATCTTTTTCTGTTTCGCCAAAGACTGGTGACCCTCGATGGTACGCATGTTATGCAGTCGGTCTGCTAGCTTCACATAGAGTACGCGGTTGTCCTCTACGCCCAATAGTTTCTGAATATTCTCGTGCGAAGACAGAGACACCCTTTTTTGCGTTTTTATATTACTTTCCAAGTGCGTTACTCCATCTACAATGTGTTGCACAGCTTCATTAAACATGCCTCCTATTTGAGCTAATGAGAGGGAAGTATCTTCTACTGTATCGTGGAGCAGCGCTGCAATAACAGTGTCCTGATCTTTTGTGTAGTTTAAGAGTATCTGGGCCACAGCAATGGGATGTAAATAAAACGGTTCGCCCGATTTCCGTTTTTCTAGCCCATGATACTCTTTGATGAGCTGAATAGCTTCTTTCACCGTTTCTATGTCAATTTCAGGATACATTTTCAGCGTTTCCAATATTTCTTCTTCTTGTTCATAGACGTTTGTATCGGATAGGGCTATTGGAGCGTTTACATCTATTTCAGGCGCATCCATGGTTGTCGGTCGCACTTCCCTCAGGCGTAGTGGGATAACGTAAAGCTGTGTGAAGCCTAGAAGGTCCTCGATAAGCTCAGTGGCACCGTAGTGCTCATCTACAATACGTTGGTTGCGGATGAGCGGCAATATCCTTGTTGATCTGGGTAAGCTCAGGCCAGTATTACTTACCGTTCCCATATACAAATCCCGCGGTACCGGAGGTGTGTTTTGGGTGGTGATAGTGATGCACAAGGCTTCTACTTTCTTGGTGTAGCCTTGCACCGCAGTAATAGGGTAGCCCAGTGTGGTATCTGCTATGCTTAGCAAGATAGACTGATTTTCTCGGACATGTTGCCGCGCATAATCCATGCCGTCTACCAAGAGTTGTTGGATAGCTTCCGGATCACACTGCACTTCTCGCTGTTGCGTATATGATTGGACAATCACTTGCGTATTGGACTGTAGAGCTTGTTTGTGTTTTAGATCTTTCAGGGCTTCCTGTAGCAGTTTTTGAAGGGGTATAGTGCTTACATGCAACCGCATATAATCCTTGACTTGATAGATAATTTGATCGAAGTAAACAGCTACAGCCTTAAGTTTTTTGTTGGCTTTTCTTAAAGTTTCACGGGCGGTTGTTATGGTTTGCTCGTCTTGCAGCTGTTTCGTTTCCTGCTCCAGTTTTTCACTAATTTCATGTATACTATTGAATAGATGGGTACTTTCTCGGCGCATTTCTTGGGCCAATTGCTCTCGGTGTTGCAATGCTTCCAACAGGGCTTGGTTGGTTGCCTTTTGGGTATTTTTGAGTAGTACATTGCGTCCTTCTAGCCCTCTGTAGGCTTGTTGGTGTTTAAAAAGCGCAATCAAAGAAGTACTGAAGAGTAACAGTGCGTAGACAAATCTAAATTGCAGGGTGCTTATGTTACCAGGCAAGCTCGTGAGGCCTGTGTATTGCAGAAATAAGAATACTGCCAAAAAGATTCCTGCTATGAACATACTTATGGCCATGGATCCACTAAGAAATAGAATAGCCATTACAAGATTAAGCATCAACAGCATTAATTGTGGCAATTCAAAGCCACTGAGTACGACTAGCATACTCCCTACAAAAAATAGCGTATAGAAAATACTGATAGGCCACATCCACGTTAGTAGACGTTTGGCCCTCCACCCCTGGGGCCAAATCGGGAAAGCCAAAAACAGGGTAGTGACCAGCGTGACAGAATATTGCAACCCTTTATAGAGGCCCGGGTATTGGAGGACGACCTCTTTGGGCAGTAGATACAAGGAAGCATAAGTAGTAGTGAAGATATAAAAGGCCAACAAGAGATGCGCCTGATCTTGCTTGGGCAGGAGCTTTTCCAGGTAAAGCATAAGCCGAAACTGTTTTATCGCCTGCTTCCATTGTCTGCTCAAAGGTTCTGTATCATAGGATATAGGGATCGGATTATGCCCCCAACCACCTTTTGCACCAAGCAGGTAATGTGCTCCCATTATCACTAAAAAATTAACTAACATACCTGGAAAGAAACTGTCGACACTTTTGAAGTAGAAGAGGCATGCGGCAGCTGTAGCTGCCCCTGCCCCCATGGCCATGAGTACGACCTTTCGGCTGGTTTCAAAGCCAAAGACAGCCAAGAGCATAGGAATGACAACAATGGGCGTATAAAAGTTAGCAGACCCTAACAGGATGGTTAAAAAATCTTCTACCTTCATGGCTACTATCACGGACAAGCAGCCCAAGACCACGGTGGCCCATCTAGCGGCGTGCAGCGAACGGTTTTTTATAATTTTGAGTGGTGGAAGAATATCATTGGCGATGACCACGGCACAGGAATTGAGTAGAGAGTCTGCCGTAGACATGGCCATCGCAAGGCCTCCTATGCACAAGAACCCCCTTAGCCCTGCATAAGTATAGGTACTGAACATGTATTGCACCAGCTTACTGGGCTCCAGACCAGGTTGTTCTGCCAGGAGCAGAATACCAATCCACATGATACATAGTTTTATGACTTGACACACGATAGCTGCATAGCCAACAGAGCTTTTCACTTGCCTGACATCGCGTGCCATGGCCATGCGTTGAAAAAGTTCTGGGGCAAGGCCCGGTGTCACCACGTAAATCATAAAAACAATAGACTTTCTCAGCTCAGGAGACCACCTAAAAACTTTTTGAAAACTAAAGTTAGGGTGATAGGTAAGTAATTGGGCCACTTGCCTAGGGTCTTTGAGGTGGTGCCAGACCACTAAGGCCAGCACAGGAAGTACGGTGCCAAAAGTCAGGAACTGTATGACGTCTGTGAAAGTGACGGCCCTAACCCCACCAGAAGTAGCATAGAGGATGACAATTAAAGTAACAATGATGGTTAGCCATTCCTTGCTGAAAACAACACCTGCGATGTTATGCACGCTATCAGTAGTCCAATAAATAGATAATATTTTATAAACTACCCTAAATTGTATGGCTATATAACCTATCGAACCTAACACAGTGCTGATTCCCGCAATGGCTTGTACATGTTTTCCATACAGCTTGCCGAGTGACTCAGGCACCGAGACGTTGTCCAAGAATTTACCCATGCGTGGTCCCAACACGTATCCAGTAATTGCTAAGCACATGAAATCGCCTACCACTGAAGGTATCATGTAATAAAGTCCCGTAACGTACGTTCGCTCCAGAGCGTTGAATAAGATATTACCCCCTGTCCAAGTAGCCACAATAGTCGCAGTAAGGGTAGCAGTAGAGAACTTTTTATCGCCTATGGCGTACTCTTTGAAAGTCTGGCTCTTACCTCTGTACCTAAACCCTACGATAATATTAATGAGCAAAAAGGCTACAAATATGAAGAGGTCTATCGCCCAGGAATGGCTAGTCATAATTAGGATTTATGGACAACTATATGCCCTCAGCTTCGTAAAAAATAAACACAATAGCAAGCGGGCATGATGCAAGGTAGGGTTGCTTAGGCCATACCTCCCCTATTACACTGTTAAGAGGGTGTCAATATGGCCTTGCATAAAATCGGTCAAAGCAGCACCACGCAGCATATCCTGAGCAAGTAAGGCCAGGCGATAAGCCTGTTGGGCTAGTTTTAGCTGCTTCTCTTGTTGCCTACTCCGTAACAGCTTTTGGGCTAGCGGATGATTGGCATTGATGGTGGCGTTTACAGGAAGTGGTGCCCGATTGTCTGCCCTAGCACTTGCTATGGTGTGCATTCTCTTCATGAACTCAGGGATAGTGATGGTCACAGGCAGTTCGTCGTCAGGCATGCCAAGCACGGCCCAAGTAACCTGTTTGTCAGGCACTGCTTGGGCGTAAATCGCTTGAAGCTTCTCTTGTTCTTCCTTCGTTAGGACACTTTCCTGAGTTTCGCCCTTATCAATAAGTTGTCCAATCAGGTCTGCATCTACCCCCTTAAGCGTGACCTTCTCTAGCTTTTGTTCTAAAAAGCTGATGCAATGCTGGTCAATAGGCTGGTCTAGTACCAACACATCATATCCCCTTTTTCTACAGGACTGGATGTAGCAGTCTTGCTTTTCTGGCTCAGTTGTATAGAGCATGACCAGGTTTTGGTGCTTGTCGGTCTGGTGGGCCTTGACTTTAACTTGGTATTCTTCTAGCGTGAAGCATTGCCCGGCTATGTTTTTAAGCAAAACGAAGTCTTTGGCTTTTTCGTAAAACTTTTCTTCGGTGAGCATACCGTACTTAACAAAAAGTTCTATGCTACTCCACTTTTCCTCATATGCTTTTCTATCTTGCTTAAATAACTCCTCTAGCTTATCTGCTACTTTCTTAGCGATGTAAGTGTTGATTTTATTGACGTTGCTATCTGCCTGGAGGGCACTGCGCGATACATTGAGCGGAATATCGGGTGAGTCAATGACACCATGCAACAGCATCAAAAATTCAGGCACTACACCTTTGACTTCGTTGGTGATAAACACTTGCTTGGCATAGAGCTGGATTTTGTTTTGGTGCTGCGCAAAATCATTGGTAATCTCGGGGAAATAAAGAATCCCCGTCAGGTTAAAAGGATAATCTACATTCAGGTGAATCCAAAAAAGTGGGTCTGCTGCAAAAGGATAAAGCTCTTTGTAAAAGGCCAGATACGCCTCCTCTTTCAACTTACTAGGAGCTTGGGTCCAGATAGGATGGGGATTATTGATAACCTTGCCATCAAATTCAATAGCTACAGGAAGAAATTTGCAGTATTTATCTAGGAGTTGCTGAATCTTTTCTTTCTGTAAAAATTCTTTTGCATCCTCGGTCAAATGCAGGACCACGTTGGTACCTATCTCTTTTTTAACAGTTTTGTTCAACTCAAATTGGGTAGTGCCATCACAAGTCCAGTGAGCTGCTTCTGCATCCTTTTGATAAGACTTGGTGATAATCTCTACCTTATCTGCCACCATAAAGGCAGCATAAAAACCTAGCCCAAAAAATCCAATAAGCTGTTGCTGTTGTTCTTGGTCTTTGTGTTGTTCCAAAAATTCTGTAGCACCAGAGAAGGCCACCTGATTGATGTATTTCTTGATTTCATCAGCAGTCATGCCAATGCCTTGGTCACTGATGGTGATGGTTTTTCGCTGCTCGTCGAGGCTGACTTTGACCCGAAGCTGGTCCGTGTCCCCTTCATACGTGCCCATGGCAGCCAATTGCCTGAGCTTCTGCGTGGCATCTACAGCATTAGAGACAAGTTCTCTGAGAAATACTTCTTGGTCTGAGTACAAGAATTTTTTGATGATAGGAAAAATGTTCTCAGTGTGTACAGAGATCGTTCCTTTTTCGTTCATGGTCTTGTATTAATGATGAATAAAAATGTATGGCTGGTAAGCCATAACTTCGGCTTTGTATCTCCAAATTACTTCTAAAAGCATCCAAAACCTTGCAGCACGAAAGTTGTTCCAAAACAGGTATGGAAAGAAGCATGCGTCATCTTGGCAGCAGATAAGACAAATTGTTTGGGAAATAACTCTGATTATTCAGTTGACAGCACTGATCTCTCATGCACATCAAACAGGTAGTCTGTTGGCGTGTTCTCTCAACCTGATCTACTTGCTATAACTAGCAAAAAACCGCCTCACAAATTAGGCTTTAAGATACTTTTGATGAGTTTATGGCCTTAATGAGTCATGAAGCGAACTAATAACACATCACTGAATCATTCATTGCTTTCATCTACCAGTTGCTGATAGCTCTCGTAACGCGAGGGAGCAATTTCTCCTTTTGCTAGGGCTTGGAGAACAGCGCAGTCTGGCTCGTGCTGATGCGTACAATTGTGGAACTTACAAGCTGAAGCACGACTGCGCAACTCTGGAAAGCAGTGGCTCACGGTTTGTTTTCTGATAGCATAGGGTACTAACGTTTGTATACCAGGTGTGTCGATCAGAAAGGTGCCAGGCAATACCTCAAACAAGGCTGTATACGTGGTGGTGTGTCGCCCTTTTTGAGAAAATTGAGAGGTAGGAGCTACGGCTTGGTGCACCGCCGGGGCAATGGTATTGACGAGTGTGGACTTACCTACTCCTGAATGGCCTGATAAGAGAGAGACCTTGCCTAACAACACTTGACACAAGGAAGCTAGGTGCTGTTGGGTATGGGCAGAAACAAGCAAGATGGTATAATTCAACTTTTCATATAGTCTTTTTATGCGTTCTAGTACTTCTTGCTGTACTGTGTCCAACAAATCTATTTTATTGAACATGATGACCGGCGGGATTTTAAATGCTTCTGCCACTACTAAAAAGCGGTCGATAAAACCTAACTGGGTAGGGGCAGTTACAGCATTCACAACAAGGAGTGCTTGATCGATATTAGCTGCTAGCAGTTGTCCATAGGATTTCCTATGGGGAGCTTGCCGGATTAGGTAATTTCTCCGGGGCATTATTTTGTGGATCACACTGGTTGCCTGTTCTTTTGCTGGCTCAAAGAATACTTCATCACCTACCACCACACGGCTTGTGAGCTGGGGGGCATGAAGTCTGAGCTTGCCCCTGAGCTGACACGCATAGCACAGGCCGTCTTCGCCTTTTACTTGGTACCAAGCGCCAGTGGCTTGGATAACTCTCCCTTTGATCATCAACATATCCGGCTGTATGGTAGCAGATGAAGATACCACATCCAAACCATAGCTGTACGTACGTCTTTGCTATGCAAAAAATTATGTCCAACTTGGCGCGTCAGTTCTTCAGATTTCCACCTTTGGGGTTAGACTATGACCACTTCTACAAAAGCAAATCAGTCGTCTCCAAAGCCCGCACAGGACTTATACGGACACGATCAGGTAGAGGTGCTGGGTGCTCGGGAGCACAACCTCAAGAACATTGACGTCACCTTTCCGAGAAACAAGCTGGTCGTTATCACAGGCGTCAGTGGGAGTGGCAAATCTTCGCTTGCCTTTGATACTATCTATGCAGAAGGGCAAAGGCGCTATATGGAAAGTTTTGCCTCCTATGCCCGTGGCTTCATTGGCAATATGGAGCACCCTGATGTAGACAAAGTCAATGGATTGAGTCCTGTCATCGCTATCGAACAAAAGACTACTTCCCGCAACCCTCGCTCTACGATAGGTACAGCCACAGAGATCTACGATTTTTTGAGGTTATTATTTGCGAAGGCAGCTGAAGCTTATTCTTACCTGAGTGGCAAAAAGATGCGCAAGCAGACAGACGAGCAAATGCAGGCACACATACTGCAAGCTTTTGAAGGGCACAAAATTATACTCCTAGCCCCAGTTATAAAAGGCAGGAAAGGGCACTATAAAGAGCTCTTTCAGCGCATTGGCAACTTAGGTTTTAGTAAGGTCAGGATAGATGGAGAGATCAAATCTCTAACACACAAAATGCAGGTAGATCGCTACAAGACGCATGATATTGAGGTGGTCATTGACTGCCTACTAGTGAGCCAGAAAGATAAGCAGCGACTACGGGAATCTTTGGGTACTGCTTGGCAGCAAGGCAAGGGAACTATCATACTACAAGACGAGACGGGCACACTGCACCACTTTTCTAAATTGCTCATGGAAGCAGAAACAGGCCTTTCTTATGATGAACCTGCGCCCAATACTTTCTCTTTTAATTCGCCTTATGGAGCTTGCCCTACTTGTAGCGGATTAGGCGAAGTGGTAAAACTGGATATGGATGCTCTGATTCCAGACAAAAAAATAAGCATTAGTCGAGGTGGCATTGCTCCTTTGGGCTCTTATAGAGATGTGATGATCTTCAAAAAGATCGAAGCAGTGCTCAAAAAGCATCAATGCAGTATTTCCATGCCTATTCAGGATTTGCCCGCAGCAGTGCTGAAAGCTGTGTTGTACGGAGATGGTTCTAGGGTAGAAATAGCCTCGGTGAAATATCAAGCAACGACTTGGAGTACGCGCTTTGAAGGGGTAATTGACTTTCTTGCCCAGCAAAAGGAACAAGGAGCAGATGGAAGGAAATCACCTGGCAAAACATTTGACCATGCGGTAATTTGTACTGACTGTCAAGGAACTAGGCTCAAAAAAGAAGCGCTCTATTTTAGAATTGCTGACCAAAATATTGCGTCGCTGACTACTATGGATATGCAGCAACTGTATGATTGGTTCAGCACCTTGCTACCTAGGCTCAACAAGAAACAGCAGCAGATTGCCAGAGAATTGGTCAAAGAAATTTGCAAACGGATCCGCTTCTTGCTAGAGGTGGGGCTCCCATACCTACAGCTCAGCAGGTCCTTAAAGACCTTATCTGGCGGAGAAGCCCAACGTATCAGGCTAGCCACGCAAATAGGCACCCAACTCGTAGGGGTACTCTATATCCTAGATGAGCCTAGTATTGGCTTGCATCAGCGCGATAACATGCGTTTGATCAATTCACTGAAGAACCTTAGAGACCTGGGCAACTCTGTGGTGGTGGTAGAGCATGATAAAGACATGATGCTGAACGCAGACTATATCTTAGACATAGGCCCCGGTGCTGGGCAGCACGGAGGCCACGTAGTGGCTGCCGGTCCGCCTACCATTTTTCTTCAGCAAGGCAGCAGTACAGCAGCGTTCTTGCGTGGTGAGTCTCAGATAGCCCCCCCCAACCACAGAAGAAAGGGGAATGGGCAGTACCTAACCGTCAAAGGTTGCCGAGGTAACAATCTCAAAAACATCACTCTAAACATTCCTCTGGGCAAACTAGTATGTATTACAGGAGTATCTGGCAGTGGCAAATCCAGTCTCATCCATGAAACGCTTCTTCCCATCCTTCAGCAGCACCTTTACAAGAGCCATGTTACCCCCCTACCCTACGACTGGGTAGAAGGGTTGACACACATCGACAAAGTAATAGAAGTAGACCAAGCGCCTATTGGCAAAACACCTCGTTCTAACCCAGCCACCTATACAGGGGTATTTGCAAACATCCGGACGCTATTTGCCCAGGTACCTGAGGCTAAAATTAGAGGCTACCAGGCTGGTAGGTTCTCTTTTAATGTAAAAGGTGGCCGGTGCACGACCTGTGAAGGAGCGGGTATGAAAACGATCGAGATGGACTTTTTGCCTACTGTGCACGTTCCTTGTGAAACCTGCCAAGGGAAGCGTTACAACCGAGAGACACTGGAAGTCAAGTACAGAGGAAAGTCGATTTCAGATATTTTGGAAATGACTGTTAGTAACGCAGTCGAGTTCTTTGAACACTATCCTAAAATTCTTAGACAGGTAGCCAGCTTAGCACAGGTGGGTCTAGAATACATTACATTGGGACAGCATGCTACTACCCTATCAGGTGGGGAAGCACAACGGGTCAAGCTAGCTACTGAGCTTTCTAAAAAGGATACCGGAAAAACACTCTACATCCTAGACGAGCCTACCACAGGCCTCCATTTTCAAGATATCCAACAGCTCTTGGATGTACTCAACAAACTGGTAGAAAAAAGTAATACAGTGCTGATTATTGAGCACAATATGGATGTCATCAAAGTGGCAGACCACATTATTGATATAGGACTAGAAGGCGGCCAAAAGGGGGGAGAAATCGTGGCAGAGGGGTTGCCTGAAACAGTGGCTACACATCCCCACAGCTACACAGCCTACTTTCTCAAACAAGAACTGAAGTCGCAACAGGCTACCAAGAGCTGCTGAAGGAATTCGAAAAAACATTCTAAATTAATTACCAGCACTATGCTGTGTCAGATATTACCCTGAATGTTAAGGTATGAACGAGGTCTTTGTGAAGGGCGATAGTGGCTTCATGAGTACCTAGTTCCTTGATAGGTTTACCAAAGCTAATGTCTTTTCGGTCCACGAGGATATGCTGCGCCTTGAGGGCATCGGCCAGCTGTGCGGTGGTAATTGATCCAAAGATTTTACCACCATCTCCTGCTTTGGCTGTAATTTCAATAGTAAGCTGGCCCAACTGCGCAGCCATGGCTTCAGCTTCCTCTCTCAGCTTGGCTACTTTGTGGGCAGCCTGTCGAGCATTTTCTAACGCAACTTTTTTATTGCCTTCGTTCGCTACAACGGCAAAGCCTTGAGGAATTAAATAGTTTCTTCCATACCCTGGCTTCACTTTTACAATATTGTTTTTGTGGCCTAGCCCTTTGAAATCTTGATTCAGGATTACTTCCATGGTTGGGTTTGGGAATATTCTAGCTACTTTAGATTGTCTGCTACATAGGGCAGAAGTGCCAACTGCCTAGCTCTTTTAACGGCTGTGGCTAATTTTTTCTGGTATTTAAGGCTATTTCCAGTAAGACGACGAGGTAAAATCTTACCCTGTTCGTTCAGAAATCTCATCAAGAAGTCTGTATTTTTGTAATCCACATACTTAATGCCAAGCTTCTTGAAACGGCAATATTTCTTACCCAGATTCTTTCTCTGTACAGATTCATTCACTAGGGTCATGCTGCTTCTTTGATTCACTAAGGTCATGCTGCTTCTTTTTTCTTAGGCTCATTTTTTTTGTCCCATACGCCGCTTCTTTTCTTTTCATTGTATTCAACCCCATGCTTTTCTAAAGCAAATGTCAGAAAGCGGATGATTTTCTCTTCCCTCCTATACTCAGTTTCTAGCGCACTGATCACGTCTGGAGGGGCCTTAAATTCAAACCGGTGGTAGACACCTGTAGACTTGCGCTGGATGGGATAGGCGAGTTTTTTCAGACCTATTTTATCTTCATGCAGTATGTCGGCTTTTTTTCCCTGCAGAAAGCCCCTGAACTTGTCAATCGTCTCTTGTAGCTGTTCCTCAGATAAAACCGGGGTCAACACGAACATCGTTTCGTAATTTCTTAATTCCACACTAAATAGCATTTGAAAAATTGTATTGCAAAATTAGGAAAATTCATCCCGAAGTCAAGATTTTTATTCCTTTACATAAACCATACGTTCATGAACGTTAAGATGGCCGAATCTTGGCGCAAGCACCTAGAGAAAGAATTTCAACAACCCTACTTTGAAAAACTTGTCTTTTTTATCAAAACAGCGTACCGGCACGGCAGCGTTTATCCTCCTGCCAAGGAAATATTTCGTGCTTTTGAGCTCTGTAGCTTTGAAGCTACCAAAGTCGTTATCTTGGGTCAAGACCCTTACCACGGCCCAGGGCAAGCCAATGGGTTATGCTTTTCGGTCCGAGAAGATGTGCCCATTCCGCCTTCTTTAGTCAACATTTTTACTGAAATTCACAACGAGCTGGGAGCGGTCATGCCCCGCAATGGAAACCTGGAGCGGTGGGCCAAGCAGGGAGTACTGCTACTGAATGCCACGCTCACCGTACAAGCAAGAAACCCGGGTTCTCACCAGAAAAAAGGCTGGGAGCAATTTACAGATGCCGTCATTAGTACCTTATCACAAGCCAAAGAGCATGTCGTTTTTCTCCTTTGGGGGACTTATGCACAACAAAAAGAACATTTGATTGATGGCAAAAATCACTTGATCTTAAAATCGTCACATCCCTCCCCCTATTCTGCCAACCGTGGTTTTTTTGGTAACCAGCACTTTAGCAAAGCCAATGCCTATCTGGAAGCCAATCAACTGACAGCCATCCAGTGGTGAATTGTTAGTAAGAAGAAAGTGGTGCTCAACTTGCTAGTTTTTATAACTACCCGCGATAAAATCCACCCTATTTTGAGTAGGTAGATGCTGCACAAAACACAATAATTTTGGACAACAAAGACATGATCGCCCTGCTCAAGGATACTGCCAAGCTCCTGGAGCTTCATGGTGCTAATCCTTTCCAGGTAAGGCACTACACCAAGGCAGCTGTGGGTTTAGAGAAGATTGGCCAGGAAGTAGGTGGACTATCGCGCGAAGCGCTGCATAAAATAGCTGGGCTGCAGCCCAGCACGGGCAAGTTCATTCAAGAAATTAATACCACCGGCACCTTGCAGCGTTGGGAAGAGCTAACGGCTACGACTCCCCAAGGCGTACGGGAGATGCTAGCTCTCAGGGGCCTTGGTCCCAAAAAAGTGAGAGTTATATGGAGTACATTGGGTATAGAAAGCCTGCCGGAATTATTGAGGGCTTGTGAAGAAGGCAGGATAGCCCAGTTGCCAGGCTTTGGACAAAAAACACAAGAAACTATCCAAGCAAGCCTAGCATTTAGGGAAAAGCAGGCAGATAAATTCCATTATGCCAGTGCGCTTCCGTATGCTACTGACCTAGAAAAACAACTCCGGCAAGCTTTCCCAGCCTTGCTGATCTCGCTGACTGGAGCGCTCAGACGCAAGATGGAGGTGGTAGAGCGAGTCGAAGTTTTGATAGGCACAGAGCAAGTACACACCGTCTTTCACTGGTTAGATCAGCAGTCCATGCTTCAAAAAGAAGACAAGCTTTCCGGGCCATTTGCATGGCGGGGCCAGTTTGTTGAGCATGCTTTAAAGCTTACTGTGCTCTTTTGTAAACCAAAGGAGTTCTATAAACAGCTGATCTTGCAGACAGGATCAAAAGCACACTTAGCACTTTTTGGTGGAGAAGGGAAGCAACTGGGGGCAGTGCTAGACAGCATCATGGAGCCGCTTAGCGAAGCCGAGGTTTATGAGCAGGCCAAGCTGCCCTACATTCCTCCTGAGCTACGAGAAGGCCAAATAGAGTTGACTTGGGCACGTGAAAAGGGAAATCCGCGACTGTTAGAAATGAAAGATTTGCGCGGGGTTTTTCACAGCCATACCACCTATAGTGATGGAAAGCATAGCCTAGCGGAAATGGCAAGGTACTGTCGGGACTTAGGTTATGAATACATAGGTATCACAGACCATAGTCAGCGGGCTGTTTATGCCGGTGGGCTCACACCGGCGGCTATACAGCAACAACATGAAGAAATTGATCACTTGAATAAAGAGTTAGCACCGTTTAAGATTTTCAAGGGTATTGAATCAGACGTGCTTGCAGATGGCGACTTGGACTATTCAGATGAGGTTTTGGCGCGCTTTGATTTCGTCATTTCTTCAGTGCATACAGGGATGAACATGGATCAGAAAAAAGCTACTGAACGTATCATCAAGGCTATTCGTAACCCTTACACAACCATGTTGGCACACTTGACCAATCGGCTATTGCTGAAACGTGAAGGTTTTCCTGTGGACTACCGCGCTGTGATTGATGCTTGTGCTGACCAGGGCGTGGTGATTGAGATCAATGCTAACCCCTGGCGCTTGGAGCTGGATTGGCGTTGGGTCGCTTATGCCCTGAGTAAAAAAGTTTGGATCAGTGTCAACCCCGATGCACATGATAAAGAATCTATCCAAAATATGTACTATGGGGTCTGTGTAGGCAGAAAAGGAGGACTTACTCAGCCTAATACTTTCAACGCCTTACCTCGGCAGGAAGTAACAACCTACTTACAGCGCCGCAAAGTCAAATCGCCAAGGGGTGCATAAGGCGTTTCAGCTACTTTCTCAATCTTATTTACTCTAAATGCTGAAGGACAGATCCTCTAAAAATTCACTATTTATAACGCATCAATCATTATTCTTAACTGCCTCATTCTTATGCGAGTAGCACTACATGGCAAAAATTTTTCAAAAGATACCTTCCCTTTCATAGACAGCCTACTTCACGCCCTGATAAAATATGAAGCCCACCTCTTTGTATCGCAACCCCTTCACACCTTGCTACAATCCAGTACTATTCAACTACCTACCATGCAACCTTTGGTACAAGTGAAAGATTTCATGAATCTAGAGTTAATCATTAGCCTGGGGGGCGATGGCACCCTGCTGGAGGCAGTAAGTTACGCGGGGGCTTCTGAGACACCTATCCTGGGTATTAACACAGGTCGGATGGGCTTTTTGGCCACAGTGGCCCAAAAAGATGCGCTGGCTGCTCTAAAAGGTTTTTGGGAAGGCCAATACGTCCTTGATAAGCGGACCCTTCTACGATTAGACGTCTGCAGAGCATCCAGAGTGGAGACAGATTTTGCCCTGAATGAAGTGGCATTCCTCAAACGAGATAGTTCTTCTATGATTGCGGTCCATGCTTCCATCAATGGAGAGTTACGTACCAAGTACTGGGCTGATGGCCTGATTGTAACTACCCCCACAGGCTCAACGGGCTACTCCTTGAGTTGCGGAGGGCCGATTGTATTGCCTAGTGCCCACAACCTGGTAATTACACCAGTAAACCCTCATAACCTTTCTGTAAGGCCTCTGGTACTGCCAGATAGTGCTGTATTGTCTTTCAAGGTGGAGAGCAGAAACCAGAAATTCTTAGTGACACTCGATGGTCGTTCTCGCGCTACCAATACTGATGCGGAACTAACCGTCAGAAAAGCGCCATTTCAGACCCATTTAATAAAAATAGATCAAAACAACATCTTTGACGTACTACGCCAAAAGCTACACTGGGGGTTGGATGTGAGAAACTAAAATCGTTTATTGATACTGACATGGCGGTGGAGCGGGTTGGAGAGTGCAGGTGTGGATTCGTACCTATGATAACCAGCTAGTGCGCAGATGTAGGATCGACAGGTCGAAAAATAAAAATTGTTCAATACACCCATGGAAGACCATTTTGATAAGCTAATTTACCTAGTTGTAGGGGTTATTTACTTTGTTCTCAACAAGGCGAAAAATCGCGAGGCAGATAAGCAGCCGGTGACAGACAAGCCCTCCGAGCGCCAGCCTGCACCAATAGCTACTACAGATTGGGCCCATACTTGGAGCAATGAGACCCAAGAAACGCCAGTAAAAAGGCCTTTGCTACAGACTTCTATCACAAAAGGGCTGCCTCGTCCCGCGCATAGTACTAATGCCCAGCTTGCTATCCCAAAACCCGGGGGCAAAAAAATAGACCACGTACTCAGTCGGTATGGTAGCTGGCAAAAAGCCATGATGATGGGTGAGCTTATTCAACCTCGTTTTTAGCATGCCGCCTCCCCTACTGCTTTTACTCAGTGCTTTTGTATTTGGCGTGGGACTCATGATTGTACTTACTAAACAAAACGTTCTTTTCATACTGATAGGCATTGAGCTTATGTTCAATGCAGCCTGCTTTAATTTTGTGCTCTTCAGTAGTTACGACCCTCAACAGCAAGGACAAGTGTTTGTGCTCTTGATCATGGCCATGATAGTGTGCGAAACGGCAGTAGCACTGGCCATCATCTTCAAAGTATACCAGCATTACCAAAGCATCGAACTTGTTCAACTGCAACGCTTGCGAGAAGAATAAGTCATACGTTGCGCCTCATGGAAAAACAGATAAATACACCCCCACGCATACCACATCAATTCTTACCTAAAGTCTTTGTAGCAACACAATAGATAAACTCCAACATTGGATCTATGAGCATCCTGAGCATACACTAGCATAGCGCCAAGCAGCTTGGAAGGACATTGTTGATAAGTTTTCTGATGACGTTACAGATTGGTCAGGGCAGGAACATTACAAAAATTTTCTATGGCAAAATCAACTGCATCTTTTTGAAGTGCTTTTCTATGATATCGAGTATGGTATTGTACAACTTCGTGCCGTGGCGGTCTGGAAGCGCTACCAAGAAAACCCTACACAAGGACTGCGAGATTACCTGGATGCATTAAGGTTCGGCTATACCCACTCCGTGCCACAGGTGTATCAGAAAGCTGGTATTGCTTTCGAGTTGAGTAGGGCTTACCAGGGACCTCATACAGTTTTTGAAAACTCGTATTGGGGAGCTTGGTTGATTGCATGTGTAAAAGGCGGCTCTGCGCTGCACAGCATAACAAAAAAATTACTGACTAATCTCTGTGTGCTTAGTGCGCAGCATGCGGGCCGGGTTTGCTTGTAGAAATTGTTCCCAACTCGCGGCCTTGGTGCTGGCTCGTTGATGCTGGTAGGCATGGCATACCGCTGCTGCCAAGGCATCGGAGGCATCGAGAAGTTCAGGCATTGATGGAAGCTGTAGTAACGACATCAACATATGGGCTACCTGTTCTTTAGAAGCATTACCATGGCCAGTGACAGCTTGCTTGATTTTGCGCGGTGCATATTCTGTAATGGATACCTTGCGCATCAAGGCTGCTGCCATAACCACCCCCTGGGCCCTACCTAGCTTAAGCATCGATTGGACATTTTTACCATAAAAAGGAGCTTCTAAAGCCATCTCCTCGGGCTTGAAGTCATCTACTAACGTACCCACACGTTCAAATATTTTCTGCAGCTTCAGGGCATGGGTGGCGTAACGATGCAAGTGAACGACTCCATACTGGACAACACTGAGTTGTTGCTGCACTTGCCTGATGATCCCATAACCCATCACGGTAGTGCCTGGGTCAATGCCTAAGAGAATGCGTTCTTGGGACAAATGTGTAAGGCTTTAAGAAACCTGGTCCCAGCTGTAAAAATATAAGTAAGCACCCTCGGCGGCTTGTTCGGCTTGCGCTGGCGTTACCTTTCTCACCCAGGCATCACTATATAGCTTCCACTCTCCATTTTGATGAATGTACGTAAAATAGTGACCTCTATTTGCTGATCCATCGT
>DCSL01000058.1:1578-4915 GCA_002325615.1 Amoebophilaceae bacterium UBA1467 | reverse complement strand
GATCCATCGTGTACTATAAACCCAACTAACCGACAATGTATATCTTGTGGTAGTGCTGGGATGTGTCTATTTGTGATGGTTAATTGTAGGGCCTGTTTTACAATCGTATTATTCTTAGTTTTTCCGTTTTCGTTTCTTTCAAGTTTAATAGGTATTATGCCACGGAAATTTTTAGGATCGATCCGAGGTACTGTAGCAGGATTGATCTGAGGTACTGTAGCATAATTGTCGAGTAGTTGCGACATCGTTCTTTCGTCTTCTTTATTACCTTGAGAAGACTGAAGAACCAATGTTATGTAAGGAGTGCCCAATATAGCGTCTATCATGGGCAAGCCGAGTTGCTGCCATATGTTTTCCATACATTCATCTGCACTTTCTTGCGCCCCCCTTTGAAAGGGAGTTACAGCCAAAAAAGCCGTGTAGAATGCATCTGCTTCCTCTCTGGTCACATAGTCTTGATCGTCTCTTATTTTTTTGACGATTACCTGTCCTGCTTGGGCTAGGGAGTCAGCGCTGCCAGCAAAGATATCAGGATAAAGTTTGGCAATGATTTGCAGCACCGAATTCATGTAGCAGGTATTGCCCAAGTTGGGTATACCTCCTAAACTAGGCGTGGTCGTTTCAATGTCCATCTCACTGGGTTCGGGGGCCACTGCCGCTCCTCTATGACAGCCTTGACAACCTTCTAGCAATACCAGTACCATGCATGCATACGCCATACGTACAAATAGGCCTTTGAGACGTCGATGCCAATAATGAGTATGCATAATTTTTTGGGAAGTTTCGTGAGTTATAAAAGGCACACGCTCATATAAAAAGATAAGCGTGTAGCTGGTAAGTTGTAGCCTTTGTGAGCTACTACAGACCACGGCGGCCAGACTGCTAGTAATTCTCTGGGAAGGCGACTAAAAAAGTTAAAGCCGCTTTGTACCTTTACGTGCGCAAAAATACTATCAGTTTGCTTGCCCTCCAACTCCTGGCCAACCCGCTTATCAATTACCTGCCCCTTATGGTTGGTGCATTGCCGCTACTGGCTGCTGTTGTGGCAGGGGTAGGTCACCAACAACGACTTTGCCGCGGGCTCGCTACCGGGCTTTTGGCTTGTGATATGCTCTTGGGGGGCTATCTCCTATTATGCGCCTACAAGGGTGACACCTGGCACGGAGCCCTTACCTGGTTACATATACCAGGCAGTCCCTCTCCTTTCCGTTTGATACTAACTTTTTGTGTTGACTTCCCTGTAGCAGTCATGGTCAGTCTCGCTACCACGATCAGTTTTATTACCCACCTCTACGCCCTAGCTTACATGCAGGCTGCACGTCAACGCTATTCTGTTCTCACGGGGGGCTTTGTAAGTGCTATGTTAGGTTTCTTAATGGCAGAGAACCTTATTGCCCGCTTTATAGGTTGGGAGGTGATAGGCTTGGGGTCTTATCTACTCGTCAGCTTTTGGTACCAACAAGAAATTGCTGTGAAGAGTGGTACCAAGGTGTGGCTTATCAACCAGCTGGGGAGTATGAGCCTGCTCACAGGCATCTTAATTATAGGCAGTGAGTTGGGGAATTTTGACTTGGCTGAACTGGCTGCGCTACCTAAGGATATCTACTGTAGGAAGGGTTGGCTAGTAGTGGCAAGGTACTGTCTTTTGGGAGGTGTCTGTGTCAAGTCAGCACAATTTCCTTGGTTCAGCTGGCTGCCCAGTGCCATGGCTGCACCTACGCCTGCCTCTGCCCTGATCCACACAGCTACCATGGTGGGCGCTGGGGTATTTCTACTGGTCGGATTAGCCCCGATTTTGGGTATAGCAACGCTCACCTACGTGGCTTATTTGGGAAGCTTCACAGCTTTTATGGGTGCTTATGCCGCTTTGACACAGCGGAATATGAAAGAGGTACTAGCCTACTCTACCATCTCTCAGCTGGGCTATGCTGTGATGGTGGTGGGTGTAGGGGCAAGCGGCATAGGGTTATTCCACTTTGTGACTCACGCCTTTTGCAAAGCTTGCCTATTCCTTTGCATTGGAGCTGTATCACGTTTTCTGCATCAGCAAGGCGAAGCAAGTGGCATGCAATACATGGGAGGGCTCAATAAGGCACTGCCTGGTACTTTTTGTACTTATCTTATAGCAGCCTGCTCTTTGATAGGTGTACCAGGATTTGCTGGATCGCTGTCTAAAGAGGCTGTCTTGGCCTGTACTTTAGCTTGGGCAAACCATCAAGCGCAGGCTGGTAGCTATTTAGGGTATCTCGTGCCTGTGCTAGGCTTTTCCTCTGCTCTTCTAGCAGTTGTTTATATGGGACGGCAGTGCTACCTGGTTTTTATGGGGGTCCCCCGGTGGTCCAAGCTGGTACCCAAAGTCCCCTATCGTACGCCATGGTTCATGCAGATCAGTATGTTTACGCTGGCCTGCTGCTCGCTTTTTTTCTGGTACGGACCGCTAACAGGAGGCATCAAAAACAGCTGGCTGTTGCAGCGGCTAGTACAAACTCCACTCTTGGCTTCTACGTTGCCCGTTACCGACACACTACAACATGGGGTTACACTTGCTTCCGTTATCATCATGGCCCTGGGATTATTGTTTTTGGTAATCTGGCAAGTACGAAATCCTGCTACCTTGCTCTTGCCTCGTAACAACCTGGCACTGCATGGGTGGTATCTGAACATGCTCGTCAACGCAACAGCAAGAGGGATGCTGAATTTGAGTAGGCTGATAGCACAGTTTGAGCACCTGGTGGTCAACGGCTTGGTGCGTGGTATCAGTGTTGGTTATATAGTGTTGAGTAAGATGCTCGGTTGGCTAGACAACAAGCTGCTGGGGGGTGGAGTTCTGCTTATTGCGTCAGTACCCCGCTACCTTGGCAAAGCCCACCGAATTACGCAACAAGGCAACCTGCAGCATTTCCTGTTGTGCATGTTCATAGGTATCGGATTGCTTGCTTGGGGCATTTATTGGGCTACACGGAATTTATGACGACACGGATGATTTTATCATCCTACAACATTGTTGACCAATTTGGTAACAAGCTCTTGCTTAGAAAGCCCTTCGAATGCTTCTTCGGCCACCTGAACCAATGCAGAATCAGTACGCGAAGGGGACGGCGTTGCTACTAGTTTATCGGCCCACGCCATGACTCGGCGTTTGTCTAACCCTTTTTTATCAGGGCCTTCCAATTGTCGAAATTGTATCCCCAATGCACGACCCACCTGCTTGATTTTGTTGACTTCTTGCCGGTTCACCAAAGAGAGTGATATTCCCTGTTTTCCAGCTCTTGCTGTTCGGCCACTGCGGTGTGTATAGTACTCCAACTGCTCAGGAAAGTTATAATGGATTACATAG
>DCSL01000058.1:0-1544 GCA_002325615.1 Amoebophilaceae bacterium UBA1467 | reverse complement strand
ACATCGGTAGCCACCAGGGCCTGTAGCTGCTGACTTTTAAACCTCTTCATTACCTTGTCTCGCTTGCCTTGCGAGAGATCACCATGTATAGAGTCGGCATGTAGACCATCATTGATGAGGTTTTGCGCTAGCTTTTGGGCACCTGCTTTGGTTCTACAAAAAATAAGACCTCGTTTGCTTTTGTCCGCATTTAAAAACATGAGCAATGTGCTTTGCTTGGCCTCTGCTGAGCACACCATGTACTGGTGCTCGATATTTTCATTGACGACATTGTTGGGGCTTACCGAAACCTTTATGTGGTTTTTGGACATGTATCGATGCACCAAGCGGGTGATTTCTTGAGGCATGGTAGCTGAAAATAGCCAAATGGACTTTTCTCGGGGCAAAAAGGAAAGAATTTGGTTAATAGCAGGCTTAAATCCCATATTGAGCATTTCATCAGCTTCGTCCAAGACCAAGTGGGTAACATGAGACAAGTCTACGGCCCGGCGTTCTACCAAGTCGATCAGCCTACCAGGGGTGGCCACCACAATATGGGTTGGGTTTTTCAAGGCACGCATTTGTGGGCCAAGAGGAACACCCCCATACACGGCCCGTGTAGCTACATGAGGAAGGTGCTTTGAGAATTGTGTCAATTGGTTAGCAATTTGCTGCCCTAGCTCTCGAGTAGGTGACAAGACTAGCGCCTGTATACATTGTTGTCGCACATTGATGTGCTGTAGCAAAGGAAGTCCAAAAGCTGCTGTTTTTCCGGTGCCTGTTTGTGCCAAGCCGATAAAATCGTTCTTACCCTTCAAAAGGATGGGAATAGCTTTTTGTTGTATCTCAGTAGGTTCAGTAATGCTGTTTTCTGCAAGTGCCTGGGCAATATTTTTGTTAATGCCCAAATCGGTAAAAGGGGTCAAGGTCATTGTATTTTAAGGTTGGATTATTTTTTGCGAGGGGGTTGTTGGCTACCAAAATCCCAGCCACAGCAGGATTTTCTCACCGGCGGAGGGTACTTACAAAAGCCAACTTAGCTTTTTACACACTGTATTCAGTCTCTTCGCAATTTCTCTGTTTTAAGAGTTGCCTAAGTTAGTAGGAAAGCGTGAGAAAAAGAAATCACTTGGATAAGACTACCCTGTTGCAATACTCCCACCTGTTACACTACTCCCAAAAAGATCTTTATGTGGGAAAAATTTGCAGCCTTGTAGCCTAACTGCCGGACTCATTTGCTGCGTTGGCTAGTGTTGTAAGACTATTGTGGCATGTAAAAAATGTTCATTTTCAGGTTATCAGAGGGGTCGTATCCTGACTTTTGCAATGGTCTAGGCCTGGTCAGCATATTGCTTAAGACCCATGTATAAAAAAACTGTATAATAGTTTAAGTTACCTTGAGACCTTTGCATAGCTTAGGATTATCTAAATGAGCATTTTTCAATGGCCTTGTAACAATCAATTTGGTGCTGGTGCTCATCCGAATCAAGAATATCTTAAACTAGGGTAGCTATCGTATTTTTAGACTTGCCCAAAATCATAAATGAGTTTTGTAGCATCCCGGG
>DCSL01000060.1 GCA_002325615.1 Amoebophilaceae bacterium UBA1467 | reverse complement strand
TGTATCAAAGCATCGATGTGCTGAAAATGATGGACAAGCTTTTCAGCTACAGTTTCGCCCACATGCCGGATGCCCAAGGCAAAGAATACCCTTTCAAAGGGCATTCTTTTGGACCGGGCAATGCCTTGTAGCAAATTTTTAGTAGCCATTTCCTTGAATCCCTCTAGCGGATAAATGTCCTCATAGCGAAGCTGATAGAGGTCAGTTGGAGTACGTAGCAACCCTTTGTCAAAAAGTAGATCAACAGTTTTTCTGCCTATCGAATCAATGTGCATGGCCTTTCTGTGTACAAAGTGCCTGATACGTCCTGTGAGTTGAGGGGGGCATTCTTTTTCATTGGGGCAGTAGTGGATGGCCTCTTGTTCGTATTGAATAAGGGGAGTACCACAGGCTGGGCAGTGAGCAGGGAAGATAATGGGCTTATTCCCAGTTTTTCGTTGGGTCGTATCTATCGCTGTGATTTTGGGAATGATATCTCCTCCTTTTTCAACAAACACAGTATCTCCCAGATGTAAATTGAGCCGAGTTATTTCGTTAGCATTGTACAATGAAGCGCGCTTGACAGTCGTTCCTGATAGTAGGATAGGTTTCAGGTGTGCTACAGGTGTAACGGCTCCTGTTCTACCAACTTGGTAGCTTACCTTTTCTAGGATAGTAGCAATGTTCTCAGGTTTGTACTTGTAAGCAATAGCCCACCGTGGGCTTTTGGTTGTGTATCCTAGCCGTTCTTGTTGTTCAATAGCATTGATCTTGATGACAATACCATCGATGTCAACAGGCAAATTGTTTCTATTTTGCTCCCAGTAGTTGATGTAGGCAATGACTTCTTCAATAGTACTACATTTTTTATAAGTAGGGGAAGTAGTAAAGCCCCACTCTTCTAGGAGATGAATGCCTTCCTCATGGGTTTCTAGTACTATTTCTTCTGTTTTGAGGGCATAGGGATAGAAGTCAAGCAAGCGCTGGGCTACTAGCTTAGAATCGATCATCTTGAGTGTGCCGGCTGCTGTATTTCTGGGATTGGCTAAAGGATCCTCACCGTGTACCAGCCTTGCTTTGTTAAGCTCCTCAAAGTAGGCGCGTGGCATCAACGCTTCTCCTCGTACTTCAAACTCCTGGGGTATCCCTTTTGCTTGGATACGTTTGGGAAGTGTGGCAATGGTTTGTGCATTTTTGGTGATATCGTCTCCTTTTTCTCCATCTCCCCGTGTAATTACCTGTTCCAAGGCACCTGCCTTATACAATAAACTGACGGCAATCCCATCGAACTTGAGTTCACAAAAGAACTCCATAGCTGCTCCTTGCAACAACTTCTGCGTCCTCTGTACAAACTTATAAATTTCTGCTTCTGAATAAGTGTTGCTCAGAGAAAGCATGGGGTATCGGTGGTAGACCGTGACAAAGTTTTTGGTAGGTTTTTCTCCGATTTGCTGCGTGGGGGAGTCTGGCAGGCGTAATTCAGGAAATTGGTTTTCGAGCTTCGTAAGATTTTCTAAAAGCTGATCGAACTCGTAGTCTGATATCTCAGGCTGCCCTTTTTGGTGATACAGCACATTGTGATACTGTACTAGCGCTGTTAAATGTTGTATTTCTTTTTGTGCTTCTTGGCGGGTCACGTGTTTGGGGCTTGCTTAGTGCGGTAAAGCAAGATACTGGCTTACTTTCTATCCAGCAACTGCTAGGCACTGACCATCAGCGGTCACAGCAAAAACTCGCAAACAAAAGCCAAGCCCGCACCTGCCAGGCTCACCATGAACTTGCGGATGTTTAAGCGATGGCCTGGGTTTGCTTCAAAGAAAATAGTGGTAGCGATATGAACAAAACTTCCACTGACAATGCCCCACAAGGCCAATGAGCTTTGCCCGGACAAAAATTGCTGTTGACTACCATAGCCGCTGACCCATAGGCCTAAGGGAGAAGCTATAGCAAAAATAAATAAGTACACGATGACCGTTCTTTTGCGGCTGATAAGTTTACTCAGTATGCTTGCTAATGCAAAAGCCTCTGGTACTTTGTGCAGTAAGACACCTATCAAGAGACCGTCGTTGCCATGAGTATGATGTAGATGTGAGGTAGGACTGCTCAGAATGACGCCATCTAAAAAAGCATGAATAAAGAGTGCAATCATCAAGGTCAAGGGTGAGATAGGGCGCTGATGCTCTTCCTGGTGTGTCTCGTACATATGGCCATGTTCTGCACCTTTGCTAAAAAGTTCTAACAATAGTTGCAAGAAGAAACCGATGAGGATATACAATCCTAGCAGCCTAGAATCAGCATACAGCGCAAACAAGTCTGGTAAGAGGTGTAGGAAGGTAATAGAAAAAAGATATCCTCCCGAGAACATAAGCAAGAGGTTAAAGGAAGCTGGGCTAGGTCTTCGGATAATGAGAACGACCATACCGCCTAAAGATGCGGCAAGGAATAATAGCAAGGATTGAAGAAGCATTGGCAAGGAGATAGATTTATAACCTGCGAATGTAGTACAATGGGAGTGAATATGAGGCTTATTTTTACATTATTTCATGTGTGGAACGGTATCATGCAGAGGCAGTGGGGGCATGCTATCGTGACAAAGAATTCTCTGAGCGTGTATTGATCATGCATGAATCTCAAGCCCCCATACGCCAGTGTGGTTTTTAAAACATGCAAAGACGCTCCCAGGTTTAATACAGCTTACTGTGCCATTATAACTCTGCCACTTTGACACAAGCACTGATTACAGTATACCACCTACAGGTATTTCTTTTTTAGATATTCTATGAAAATAGTGGGCTCAATTTTAGTGTGGCCAGTTGCTCCTGCTAGCAAATCAGATGAGGATTTCATGGCGCCGAATTTTCGCAGATTTTCTGTTAAGAAGGTATTTAAAATATCAAAATTCCCCCTTCTCAGTGCTGCCTCCATCATAGGATACTTTTTCCGAGCAGCCTGCATAAGCATGCTGGCAATGATAGCTCCATTGGCATAGGCAGGAAAATAGCCAAGTTGTCCTGATGGCCAGTGGATATCTTGCATACAACCCACCTCATCGGTCTTAGGGGTGATACCTAAGTATGCTTTCATTTTTGTATTCCATAACTCCGGCAAGTCATTGGCCTTGATACTACCTTCAATGAGTGCTTCCTCAATTTCGAAACGCAGAATCACATGTAGCGGATAGGTGACCTCATCTGCATCAACACGAATTAAGCTTGGCGTTACTCTTGTCAATAGTTTATATAGATTTTCAGCACCATACTCTTTGCCTTGAAGACCGAACTCATCTCTGAGTAATGCTGCTAAAAAATCTGTAAAAGCGATAGAAGTACATGCTTGCCTCTCCATGATAATCGACTGACTTTCATGAAATGACATTCCTTTCGGGCCACCGACAGGTTGATCTCTGTAAGCTTGTGGTAAGTTTTGTTGGTATAGGCCATGGCCCACTTCATGAATGGTTCCAGTAAGGCTGGAAAGAAAATTGTCTTCCTCATACCTGGTCGTAAGTCTTACGTCGTCATTAGAGCCGCTACAAAATGGATGGGCAGACGTATCAAGACGACCATGATCTAGGCTGAAGCCCATGTTTTCTATTATTCTAAGGTTAATAGCTTTTTGGGTAGCCTCGTCTATCTTTTTAGTGAGCGGGATGACTTTTTCAGAGGCTTCTTTAGCAAGAATTTCCTGGATCAAACCAGGCAATTCAGATTTTAGTACTGTATAAATTACTTTGATTGAATGACTAGTAAGATCTGGGCTATGCGCATCAATCAATGTATCGTATGGTTGCTTATCGAAATGGGTGGCTTTGATTAACGCAATGTTTCGAACAATGTCAAACACGCGATCTAAGTGCGGCACTAATTGTTTGAAATCATTTTTTTTGCGTGCCGCTCTCCATACAAATTCACATTCTCCGGTAGCAATACTGTACTCCCGCTGCATTTCAGGACTGATACAATTGGCCTCATCATAAACTTTTTTAATAGCATTTAAGTTAGCCTTTTGCCATTCGTCTAGTATACTCTCTTCATGGAGGGCTGCGCTGATGAGATTACCGACTTCTTTAGTAGTAATCATTTTGTGTAAAACAGAAGCAACGGTTGCAATTTCTTGCTGACGACTAGCAGCAGAGCCCTTAGCAAGCATGGTAGCCACATCCCAATGAGCAAGGGAAATAATATTCTTGAGATGCGTAGTTTGTGCTATCTGCTTTTCAAGCTCGAAATAATTGAGTGCTTTAGATACTATATAATTTTTGCTCAATGCAGTATGCTGGCTATGGAACGTAAAACTCACACTATAAATTTGAGCGTAGCTCGGCAATAAGATTTGCTACAATTATACTGCGTCAGCTCATGCAACCATGATACAAAATAATTCCCTATTCATTAGTGCAAGCCTATAATTTTGAACGCTACCCGCCTGTTCAACTGTCGGCTAGAGGAAGAGTCCTGGGAGGCAATGGGTCGGCTTTTTCCATAGCCTTGATAGGTAAGTTTTTGTGCATCAATGCCCGAAGCTATGAGGTAGTCATAGATGGCCTGAGCACGCTTTGTAGAAAGTTCGTAGTTGTAGTCCGCCGTACCAATTTGGTCCGTGTGGCCCTCGATTTCTATGCGCAGGGCTGGATGTTCCTGTAGAAATTCTACCAGGCGGTTGAGTTCTGTGGAAGAGCGAGGTTCCAACATATACTGATCAAAGTCAAAGAATATATTTTTTAAAACCTGAGTTTGATCTACCTCAATAGGCTTCAGGAGGACCTTTTCTGGGGCAGATATTATAGGCTTATCATGGTTCTTATAGTCTATGTAAATGCTCTCGAACAAATATCCTTCCTTGTTCAAGAAAATACCATATTCTTTTCCTTCGTTCACAACGACCATCAACTCACCATCTTCTTGCGTTACTGGAAGACATGCTTGTTCGGTGCCTGCTTCCAGGTCATAGACGGCTACTTGCACACCCATTGCCTGGCCGGTTTTGGCATTGGCTACTTGAAGTTTAATAAAATCACTCTTGGGACACTGAATGAGGTCTTTTGGGAAGTCGAATTCGTACAAATGGCTGCTGTAGTAGTCCGTTCCTTTTTGATTTCCATCTGCATAGTACCCTTTTTGGCCATCGGCAGTGATGAATAGGGAGGCTTGATCTTTATGTTTGTTGATAGGGTAGCCTAGATTGGCGGGTGTTGTCCATTGGTCGTTGACCCAGTTGCTGTAATAGATATCAAGACCGCCTAGGCTAGGACAACGATCTGAGGCAAAGAAAAGCGTCTGGCCATTGGGATGTATAAAAGGAGAAATCTCTCTTCCTTTTGAGTTGATAGGTGGCCCTAAATTAACTGGCTTAGACCATTCACCATCGTTCTGCAGTGTGCTTTTCCAAATATCCTTTTTTCCATAATTTCCTTCTCTATCTGACACAAAGTAGAGCGTTTTTCCATCTGCTGACAATGAAGGCTGCGATTCCCATCCTTTGCTGTTGATGTGAGGTCCTAGGTTTCTGGGTGTTGTCCATTGGTCACCTTTTTTGTAGATGGCATACAAGTCACAAATTCCGTGATTGCCTGGGCGGGAGCAGGCCGTAAAAACTAGCATCTTGCCATCTGCTGCAATGGTACAAGTGCCTTCATTATACTCAGTATTGATTTTTCCAGTTAAAGGTTGTGGAGGAGACCAGTTGTCTGTGCCGTCTTTGTGGCTGATGTAAATATTTTCTTTGCCGTGGGTCTGGCTGGAGCGTGCTGTAAAGAACAGGGTTTTCTGATCTACTGTGAGCACAGGAAAGTACTGTGAAGAAAATTGATTGAGTGGGGCTGGCAGCAACCTGGGCTTGAAGACAACTGGCATTTTTATTTGCTCGAGCGAAAAAGCAACATCTCTTTTCAGGTATTCCACTTGGAGCTGCAGCGCAGCAGGCAGGACGCTAGGGTCAGGAAGTTGGGTCAACACTTCTTGTGCTTTTTGATAAGCGCCTGACCTGTAGTAAAGGAGCGCAATTTCGTGGTGTAGGGAATAATACTTGTCTTTGGGTAAGTAGTGTTGGGCTTGGCGAAGCAGATTGATCGCCTCTGCAAAATCATCTATTTGTTGCTGAATCTTTGCTAGTTGCAGATATGGTTCTACAAATCTTTTGTCTTTTTTCAGGGCTTGTTTAAAGTACTGTGTAGCCTCTCTGTATTCTTGTCTTGCATGATGGATAATGGCCTGTTCGTATAGCTGGATGGCTTTAGTAGACCGGCTTGTGTAAGCGTGCACCTCGGCAGTACCAAAAGCCCCTAGGACAAAGATGCCCAGTGCAAAGATGCGCATTCTTACTTGCATACTTACTTAGACATGGGTTTTGAAAAGGTTGCTTGGGGTTTTAGTATCCTTTACCTTGAAGCCAAGGACAGCCGCATTGCTTGACTTTAATCCTGCGCAGGTGTCTTGGCTTAGTTACCAAGTGGCTATTCAGTTGATGCCTGAAGGCCGAGGCTGGAGCAAGTTTTTTTATTGGCTACTGCTTGGTAGTGGTAGCATTTTGGATTTGAGCACGAATCTGGCCTTCCAACGTGTCAAGTAGCTCAGGGTTATCTCGTAACAACGTTTTAACTGCTTCTCTGCCTTGGGCAAGTTGATTCCCTTCGTAAGAAAACCAAGAACCAGACTTTTGGATGATGCCTAAAGCCACACCTAGGTCAATGATTTCTCCTGCTTTAGAAATACCTTCTCCATAGATGATATCAAACTCAACGACTTTGAAGGGGGGCGCAACCTTGTTTTTGACTACTTTCACCTTGGTGCGATTGCCAAGTATTTCTCCAGTGCTGTCCTTGATTTGAGATATCCTGCGAATGTCGAGCCGCACAGAAGCATAAAACTTCAGGGCATTCCCGCCAGTAGTCGTTTCGGGATTGCCAAACACCACCCCTATTTTGTCACGAAGTTGGTTGATAAAGATACAGGAACAGCCCGTCTTACTAATGACACCCGTTAGCTTTCTGAGTGCTTGAGACATCAGACGGGCTTGTAAACCCATCTTGCTGTCGCCCATATCACCTTCTAACTCACTGCGGGGTACCAGGGCAGCCACAGAGTCAATGACAATGATTTCTATGGTGCCTGAACGAATGAGGTGCTCTGCAATTTCCAGGGCTTGCTCGCCATTGTCTGGCTGCGAGATCAGTAAGTTTTCTATGTCAATCCCTAGCTTTTCGGCGTATGCCTTGTCAAAAGCATGCTCAGCATCAATGAAAGCAGCCATACCACCGTCTTTCTGCGCTTCAGCTATGCAATGGAGGCTTAGGGTGGTTTTACCAGAGGATTCTGGACCATACACTTCAATAATTCTTCCTTTAGGAATGCCACCGATACCCAGGGCCAGGTCCAGACCCAGAGAACCAGTAGAGATTGCAGGAAGGTCTACCACTTTGTTATCGCTCAGCCTCATGACCGTTCCTTTTCCGTAGGTCTTTTCTAGCTTCTCAATGGTCAGCTGCAAGGCTTTTAATTTTTCTGTCTTGTCACTCATGAGTCTCTTCAATATACGATTGCCCGATCCCCCTCAGAGCCTACTTTTGGTTGCTGAAGGCTTGTCATCGGTGAGCCGGAAGTTCCTGCTAAACTACGTAATGCTAGTAGCTTGGGCAAGCATCCTGCCTTTCTAAGCGAGACTGAAGAGAGTGACACGCAAATGTTCATGTCAGTAATAAAAGGCTTGGATAACATTGATCCTTCTTGACTTTTGCCTCAAGCGAGAGGCACAAAACAAGTGGTGCTTAGCTGAACCGGCGACGCATCATAAGTGCCCAATATCCCTTATATTGACTGACTAAAATCATGACGCAGCCAACGCACAAAAAGTTAATCCTCTTGATCCTGGATGGTTGGGGGCTTGCTCCTCAAACACAGCACTCTGCCATTGATCAGGCCAATACTCCTTTCATCGAGGCGCTCTTCCAGCAATATCCCTCTAGTCAGCTACTAGCCTCAGGTCGGGCCGTGGGATTGCCTGAAGGCCAGGTGGGAAACTCTGAAGTAGGGCATATGAATCTGGGTGCAGGCAGGGTTGTAGACCAGTCCTTGGTCAGTATCAACAAAGCCATCGCGTCTGGAGCGTTTTACAAAAATCAGGCATTACTAGCTGCTTTCAGTTATGCAAAAACGCACCAAAAAGCTGTGCATTTCCTGGGCCTCGTCTCTGACGGTGGCGTCCATTCTCATCTAGACCATCTCAAAGCCTTGTGCCAGGCAGCGCAGGACCATGCTGTAGAGCAACTGTTCATTCACGCTTTTACTGATGGGCGAGATACAGCGCCGCAAAGTGCTATACAATTTTTGTCAAACCTGGAGGCACATTTGAAAACCACTACGGGGCAGTTGGCATCGGTGGTAGGTCGTTATTATGCCATGGATCGGGATCAGCGCTGGGAGCGAACTAAGGTGGCCTATGATGCGCTGGTGCATGGCCAAGGCATGTGGACACAATCTTGGCACAAGGCCATTGAGCAATCTTACGCCCAGGGTATTACAGACGAGTTTTTACAGCCTATTGTGCTAATGAGCCAGGAGGGAGTTCCTAAGGCATGCCTGCAAGAGGGCGATGTGGCGCTATGCTTTAATTTTAGGACTGATCGGAGCCGGCAAATTACCCAGGTATTGACGCAAGCAGCGTTGCCGCAGTTGGGTATGCACCCACGCAAGCTGCATTATCTGACTACGACGGTGTATGATGAGCAATTTCAGGAGGTCAAGCCATTATTTGAGAAAAATATCTTGCAAAATACACTCGGGGAAGTCTTGAGTAGGTATGGGAAAAAGCAACTCAGAATTGCAGAAACAGAGAAATATCCGCACGTCACGTACTTTTTTTCTGGGGGTAGGGAGGAGCTTTTCCCAGGTGAAGAACGCATACTGTGCCCCTCACCTCAGGTAACTACCTATGACCTATCCCCTGGCATGGCTGCCTCTGCTATCACGGAGAAAGTGCTGCCCGTGCTTGCGCAGCAAAGCGTTGATTTTATTTGTCTTAATTTTTCCAATGCAGACATGGTAGGACATACCGGTGTTTTTGAAGCTACAGTACAAGCCTGTGAAATAGTAGATCAGTGTCTAGAAAGAGTGGTCAAAAAAGCCGTAGAGAATAATTACACCGCTCTGATTGTATCAGACCATGGGAATGCTGACAAGATGCGGACAGATCAACAAGGACATCCTTACACGGCACACACCGAGCATCCGGTCCCTTGCATTTTGGTCGATCATCAGGCACAAAGACTGTTGAAAAATGGCAAGTTGGCAGATGTTGCGCCTACTATTTTGCAATGTATGGGCCTACCTGTGCCGTCAGCCATGAAAGGAAAACCTTTGTTTGATCTATAAAACGACCATCAGGGTCGTAGAAGTGTCTTGGGAAAGGTAAGTTATAGCTGCTACTCTTGTAAAAATTGCTCTATGGCTTTTAGTAATGCCTTAGGCGGATAGTAGTTGACCCAGTGTCTAGTATTACGCGTTTGAGCACATACTTAGGAAACATAGCCTTGATGAGGGCTAGGTCCTGTGCTTGGATATAATCAGACTGATCAGCATTGATAAACAAAGCAGGCTTATGAAAGGGTGCCCGAAAAGTCACTGCCTGCTCTACGTGGGGGATGCTATCAGCCAAAATAGGAATGTTGCTGCTCCAAACGACTTGTCCTTGCGCATTACAGCACATATTTTTCATGCAATACAAGGGCACCGAAGCTTCCGGGATGCTACGACGTAAGTACTGGTCCACTTTGGTTCTAGTGCGTAAACCTTGCAGTGGCGTGTGTCTTAGGGTTAGCAAGATCTTGGCTAGTCTTGTCATATCATAAGCCTTTCGCGCAATGTCTACTAGAAGCAGCTTATGCGGCACTTTGGGGTAGGTTTGGGAAAACTGCATGGCCACTTTCCCGCCCATAGAGTGCCCTATCAACAGAGGATCGATCATGCCTTGCTGTGTGATCAAGTGTTGGAGGTCTGCTGCCATAACCTCATAAGTCATGAGGTCACTGTGGAATGACTGGCCATGGTTTCTAGGGTCGACTAGACACAGCGTATGGTGTGGAGCAGTTGCTGGGTAATCCTACGCCAGTTATCCGTACTCCCCAACAGCCCTGGCAAAATAAGTACGGGAGGTCCTTGGCCTAGTTTTCGGAAAAACAGTGTCATGATTGTACAATCGGTGTGCTTCTAGTACTTTTCGGATGGTTTTTTTCTTTAATCAAAAGAACAAGATGCTCTGTATGTTTACTCTTATTCTTGGCATTTGAAGAGGCAAGAGCTCTACGGATATCATTACAGCCGCCGCCCGAGTAGCCCAAGGTGAAACAATATTTTGTAGTACTACCA
>DCSL01000047.1:1490-4053 GCA_002325615.1 Amoebophilaceae bacterium UBA1467 | reverse complement strand
TCCTGCCAAGGCTATATCTCTGTCGAGTGCGTAGGCTTGGATTGTATTTCTACTGCTACTATTGCCTAATCCTAAGATTCTTCTAGCACCAAAGAAGATCCAATCTGCGGGTGAATTTCGTGCTGTTGGAGAACCTTTTGGATTTGTAAAAGGTTTCTTGTCGGCACAAGAAGCATGCATTTGCGTACAAGTACTGGTTGTAAGAAGCACTGCAAGGAGCAAGCATTTAATCTTGGACATACTGGAAGCCATTTGCTTGGATATTATCCATAAGTCTAGACTATTGAAAAATGCACCATCAGTCTCATTTAGAGCCCCCAGAAGCATGTTTTGGCGAATTTTGCAACAGTCTGAAGTTTATATCGCTTGGTTACATCTTTCACAGATTTTGCTGTGTGGTTGCCTGGTATAACGTCTCCTGACTTGACATTGGTTATAGCAACTGCTCCTATACCGATGCTGTCCATTGCATCTATTTCAACATTTGCAAAAACCGTAGCACTCACACCTACGAAAACAAGTCCATTGAGCTGGACTCCTGTCCCCAAAGGTCCGGTCATCGTCTAGGAAACCATATACGACAATGCCGTTATGCTGAAGAATGTCTAACGCAATCTTACCCAAACCACACGCCCCCAAGATGATGACCTACTTCCCCACACCTCCTATTGTCAGGGCCTCAAATGTAGACTAGTGCATCTGAATGAACAAATTGGGATTTGGTTGTAAGTACTAGAGCTGCTCAACTAGCTCGTGTCTTTTTGACAAGGGAGTGCTAGGAACAATAGGTTTAACAAATGGTAGAAGCTATGTGCCCCCGGTGCACCTGATGCATACGTTTTCATCCTAGCTCCCAGTTTTGTGGCAAGCATTCTAGAATTACTATCTTGATGCATGCTGGTTGACAAGTATGCATTGTTCCTGGACTTAAAGCCCTACTACTATGTTTGTTTTCGATTACCTGGAAGAAACTTGCCAGAACCTTCTACAACACAAACTTAGAAGCGCACTAACAAGCTTTGGGGTAGCGTGGGGTATTTTTATTTTGGTCATTTTGTTAGGTGTGGGAGAAGGGTTCTACCATGGAGTTTTTAGAAAGTTTGCGGGGTACGCAAAGAATAGCGTTTGGTTTTGGGGTGGGCAACGTACTGCAGGGGATCCTGTAATATTTTCATTGCCACTACTTTATAACATTCAACGTAGTATAGAAGGAGTTCAATACATAACTCCGGTAGATCAACGCTATCAGTCAGTTTTGCTGCGGTATATGGGGGAAGATTATCATCAAGCATCTGTACAAGGTATAGGCGCCAGCTATGCCCAAATTAGTCAGCTAGTACTCAAAGAAGGTAGATTTCTGAATCATCGCGATGAAGCTGCTGTTAGGCCAGTTTGTATAATCGGTCACGATGTACAGAAAATTTTGTTTAAAAGAGAAGATCCCATAGGCAAATTCATTAGCGTGAACGGCCACTATTTTCAGGTAGTAGGCACTTTAGACAAGGATGCTGCTATTAACCGTAGAGAGCAAAAATCTGCCTTGGTGCCATTTCAAACCTTTTGCAAGACCTTCAACCGGGGTTCTGAATGCCATGAATTCAGAATCTCGTTGCAACCAGGGGCCATTGCCCAAGCTGTAGAACAGGAAGTGCGTACCTACCTTGCTGAACAGCTTTGTTTTGATAAATCAGATGCAAAAGCACTCTATGCCTTTAATTTCGGCAAAGAAACCCAAAAGTTTAACGACCTCTTTGGGGGTATTCGCACATTTCTTTGGGCGATTGGTGTGTGTCTATTATTGAGCGGTATGATCGGCGTCAGTAACATGGTGCTAGTATCTGTCAAGGAAAGAACCCAAGAAATAGGTATTAGGAAGGTATTGGGGGCCAATTATAAAGAAATTTTAGCAATGGTTTTGTCAGAATCAATTTTCATCAGCCTGACCGCAGGCATTATGGGCATGACAGCTGGAATGGGGGCTATTTATTTGTTGAACAGGGTATTAGATTACATAGACCCAACGCAGAGCTTATTAATAGCACGCCTAGCATTTAAATTGCCCGAAGCCCTAGTAGCTTTACTGCTCCTAGTTATTGCAGGAGCTGTTGCAGGCATCATACCTGCCAAAAGGGCGACTAACATACTGCCTGTAAAAGCATTGAACACAGAGTAATGCCATGCGTCGTAACACAAAAATATTAATAAGCACCCTGCTTTTAGGCAGCAGCATTGGGGGGGTAATATGGCTGCTGAACACCAGTGAGAAGCGGAGGTTAGCACTAATTATTAAAACTGAAGCACCAATCGAGATGGACATCACCGACAAACGGGTCATCTCAGGCACTCTTTGCCCCTGTAAGGAGGTAGTGCTTACAACACAGATCGCAGGCATTCTTGACAAGCTTTATGTAGCAATAGGTGATCAGGTGACTCAAGGCACAGCCATTGCTAGTATTAAGGTACTCCCTAAATCCAGTGAAATTGAAAGCGCTAAAAAAGGATTACATCTTGCTCAGATCATCCAAAAATCCTCAGAGAAAAAATACCAAAGGAGCAAGCAGTT
>DCSL01000047.1:0-1481 GCA_002325615.1 Amoebophilaceae bacterium UBA1467 | reverse complement strand
TGTTTGACAAGAAGATGTTATCACTGGAACAGTATGAACAAGATGTTCAAGCATGGGAAATAGCACAAGAAGAGGCTACTTATGCCAAAAACAACCTGGATTTTGTACTGAAAGGCTATATAGGAGGTGTTCAAGGAGCTTCTAATATCATTAAGTCTACCATAGGGGGCATCGTATCGGAGCTCCCCTACAAAGAAGGAAGTGTAGTTACGGAACATAGTAATTTCAAGGAAGGAAGCACTATTGCTACTATTTCCGATATGAGTGCCATATTTTTTCAGGGAAAAGTAGGCGAGATGGAGGTGGCCTACTTGCATCCAGGCATGCAATGCGAGGTGTCTTTGGTGGCCATGAAAGGCAAAAAATTACTGGCTACCTTGACCAAGGTAGCTCCCAAAGCGCTGGAATCTGCTGACGGTACAAGTATCAAGTTTGCCATAGAGGGCAAAGTACAGATAAACATGGAAGACAAAGAAAGTATTAAAGCTGGTTATACTGCTACGGCAGACATTGTACTCGACAAAGCCATCAATGTACTTGCTATCAAAGAACAGTACGTGCACACAGAAGAAGCGCCGGGAGAAAATGTCCCCTTTGTATGGGTCTATGAAAACAACAAGAAAGTGAAGAAGCATGTTGAGCTAGGTGTCTCTGATGGTATCTATGTAGAAATCAAGAAAGGATTGACAGCCAACGATCAGGTAATGACAGAAGATGATTCGCATTGAAAACCTCTCAAAGTGCTATCAGCTTGGAGACAGAAAGATACAAGTCCTCAAGCATGTCACGCTGCATGTGCAACGAGGAGAACTCGTGGCACTCATGGGGCAGTCTGGAGCTGGAAAGTCAACATTATTGAACATCATAGGCATTTTAGATACCTATGATGAAGGGGGTTATTACCTGCAAAACAATTTGATTCAAGGGCTTACAGAAAACAAAGCTGCACAATACAGAAATCAATTCATCGGCTTTGTCTTTCAGCGCTTCTATCTTATTCCTTCCAAAACAGCGCTTGATAACGTAGCACTCCCGTTGTACTACCGGGGAGTAGGCAAGCAAAAGCGGCTGGAAAAAGCCTTAGCCATGCTCGAACGCGTGGGGTTAAAAGAGCATCAAGCACATCTGCCCCATGAGCTTTCGGGCGGGCAGCAACAACGCGTGGCCATCGCCAGGGCATTGATTACAGACCCTCCCTTGATTTTGGCCGATGAACCTACAGGTGCATTAGACAGCCAAACTTCTCAAGAAATCTTGATTCTACTCAAAGAGTTGCACCAGGCAGGCAAGACCATTTTGGTAGTGACGCACAGTGCTGAAGTAACGGAACTTTGTGGCAGGACTATAGTCATACGAGATGGGAACATTGTGCCATAATGCTGTATTACACTTAATAGTGTCAACATACTATGACTTATCTAAGCACAGATTTCCTGATCGTTTATGCATTTCTGCTGTTTACGCTTATCGTAGGTTGGTGG
>DCSL01000052.1 GCA_002325615.1 Amoebophilaceae bacterium UBA1467 | reverse complement strand
CATACTTCAGGTATAGTACAGTACTAGGTACTAGCGGCAAATATAAGCAGCACTGGATAAGACGTTAAGAGTTTAAAAATCATCCAGCACAGAACGCTTTCCTGCTACAGAAAGCTTATCACGTGAAGTATAGCAGCGTTAGATTATGAAACTTTAGTTTTCTATTTTTAGGGCACGCGCTGTAACGCTTTGCTATAAAGTTCCGATCATGAAGGAGCATATGAAAGAAAATAACGCACTAATTTCAGAAAAGGAACTTGTCACTCCAGCGGACCTAGGTTTACCTCTTCGCAAAACCCCATATGCATATAAAGTATACGGCCCCAAAGGTATTGAGCAAGGAGCCCTAGATCAAATGAAGATAGCAATGAGGTTACCTATTGCCACAGCCGGTGCTCTCATGCCTGATGCACACCAAGGATATGGACTCCCGATTGGCGGTGTATTGGCCACTAAGAATGCCGTTATTCCTTATGGAGTTGGTGTAGATATAGGATGCCGAATGTGTATGACGATCTATGACATTACTGATTCGATGCTTCATGATAGGAAGAAGGATCTTAAAAAGATGCTGGTGCGGAACACTAAATTCGGCAGGGATACTTTCAAAAATCCCCAAGACCATGAGGTACTTGAGAATAGCTTGTTTGATGAAATAGGAGTATTAAGGCAACTTAAAGACCGTGCAGCCCAACAAATCGGGTCTTCTGGTGGTGGAAACCACTTCGTCGAGTTTGGTATTACAGAAATTGAAGATCAAAACAATGAATTGGGCCTATCCATGGGCAGGTATTTGGCTGTCCTATCACATTCTGGGTCAAGAGGCTTGGGCGCTAGTATTGCCCAATACTATACGGAGCTAGCCATGAAACATTGTAAACTGCCTTATGAGGCAAGGCATTTGGCTTGGTTAGATTTAGACACAGAGTTGGGTCAGGAATATTGGCTCGCTATGCATCTCGCTGGAGCATATGCTTCTGCTTGTCATCACCAAATTCATGAACGCATGGCCGTAGGACTGAGGGCTACTCCTGTAACCATGATTGAAAACCATCATAACTTTGCTTGGAAGGAAAAGGATAGCAATGGGGAAGAAATCATTGTGCATAGAAAAGGAGCCACTCCAGCCGGGAGGGGTGCATTGGGTATCATACCCGGTTCTATGACAGCTGCTGGTTACATTGTAAGAGGAAAAGGTAATCAAGCATCTATTAATTCAGCTTCCCATGGGGCTGGTAGAGCTATGTCGCGAACCCAGGCTAAGCGTATCTTGAATAAGCATGTGGTCGCTGAGCACATTAGTAATGCTGGAGTTGAAGTCATTGGTTCGGGGTTGGATGAAGCACCTATGGCTTATAAAGACATGCGACAAGTCATGGAATCCCAAAAGAGCTTAATTGACATTATTGGTTCGTTCCATCCTAAGATTGTGAGAATGTGTGGCGATAAGAAGTTTCATGAGTTGGACTGAATAGGTAGCAGCTTATCGTAGTCCGTCATCTTTCATATCCATACCATGCTTCGACAGCGATCATACTTGTTATATAATATATATTATGTTAAGTAGTAGGCCTCCCGTTCGGAGCGCAACTAACTAACCGCATTGCTGCGCTTTTTCTTAGCAGGAGTCTTGGTAGGAGCATGTTCTACTAACTCCAGACAAGCTGACAAGGTGAGCGTGCTTGGGTCTTCTATTTCTTTAGGAATCTTTACATTTTTGCGACCCGATTTGATATAGGGACCCCACTGGCCCTTTAGAATCTGTATATCCGGGTGGTCCTCAAAATTTTTAATAATTTTCTCGGCATCTGCCTTGCGTTTGGCGTGGATAAGTTCCACTGCTCTTTCGGTATTAATAGTAAGTGGATGATCTTCTTTTCCCAGGCTGTAAAATTGCTCCTTGTGTTTGACATAAGGACCATAACGGCCTTTATTCACCACCATGGGGCTATCTTCGAAGAAACCTATCTCTCGAGGCAAGTCAAAAAGTTGAAGAGCTTCTTCTAGCGTAATGTTTTCAATGCGTTGGTCTTGTTGGAGGCTAGCAAACTTAGGCACTTTTTCTCCTTCATTTTCTCCTATTTGTACCAAAGGGCCGTACTTGCCCAATCTAACAATGACGGGTTCTCCGGTATGCGCTACTCGTCCCAGCAGCCGGGAGGTACCAAGAGTTGTACGGTCAAGCTGCTGTGTCTGTATCACCTTGGGATGAAAGTCTTCGTAAAACTCAGCCAGCATTTTGTCCCACGACTTACCACCTTGGGCAATAGCATCTAACTCCTCCTCTACTTTGGCTGTAAAGTCATAATCGGTAACGTCAGAAAAATGAGTCACCAAAAAATCATTGACTACCATGGCGATGTCTGTAGGAAACAACTTCTGCTTTTCTGTGCCCACGGTCTCCACCTGCTGGGTCTGTTGGATGGCTTCTTTTTGTAAGGTGAGCACTGTGTAGCTCCGCTCTTGGCCTACACGGTCTTCTTTGACGATATAGCCTCTTTTCTGGATAGTAGTAATGGTAGGTGCATAGGTAGAAGGCCGGCCAATGCCACGCTCTTCTAGTTGCTTGACCAGACTGGCTTCTGTGTATCGGGCAGGCGGCTTGCTAAAGCGCTCCCGAGCTTTCATGTAGTCGAGCGGCAGCACCTGGCCTATGGCCAAAGGAGGCAGCATCCCCTGGCTCTCAGGCAGCTCTTCCTCCTCTTGTGCAGCCACGTAAACTTTCAGAAAGCCCTCAAATTTGATCACCTCTCCTTTGGCTACGAGTGTATGCGGCACCGTGGAGATAGCGACCGTAGCCACCGTCTTTTCTAGCTGTGCATCAGCCATTTGTGAAGCAATTGCCCGTTTCCAAATCAATGCATAGAGCCGCTGCTCTCCATGGTCTCCGTCTACCGCTCTCTTGGAAAAGTCTGTAGGTCGAATCGCTTCGTGCGCCTCTTGGGCTGTGGCTGCTTTGGTTTTGTAAGCCCTGGATTGAAAATAATCAGCACCATAAGCAGCATGAATCTCCTGCTGTGCGCCTGCCACAGCTTCTTGGGATAAATGCACCGAGTCGGTCCTCATATAAGAAATTTTACCCGCCTCGTAGAGGTGCTGGGCGAGCAGCATGGTGCGTGTTACCGAGTAGCCTAGCTTTCTGCTGGCTTCTTGTTGTAAGGTAGAAGTAGTGAAAGGTGGCGCTGGTGACTTCTTAGCCGCTTTTTTCTCCAAATGCTTAATAGAAAAAGTGGCGCCTTTGCACTGTTCCAGAAACCGACGGGCGGCTTCCTCGGTCTTGAAGCGCTCTGGCAGCTCTGCCTGGAGGTACTTGTCGTTGCCTAGCTTAAAGAGGGCAGAGACCATAAAGCTTGCAACAGATTGAAAGGCATAGATGCTGCGTTCTTGCTCTACGACCATGCGCACGGCTACTGACTGTACACGACCAGCAGACAAGCCTCTTTTTATTTTTTTCCACAAGATGGGTGATAGGTCATAGCCTACCAGCCGATCTAGGACCCGGCGGGCTTGCTGTGAGTTGACCAGGTCTAGGTCAATCCCTCTAGGATTTTTTAGGGAATTGAGCACAGCATTTTTAGTAATTTCTCTAAAAATAATTCTTTTGGTCTTGGCATCATCTAGCTTCAGGGCTTCTTTGAGGTGCCAAGAAATGGATTCTCCTTCACGGTCATCATCACTGGCTAGGTACACACAATCTGCTTGCTGTGCTAAGGCTTTCAGTGCTTTGACAATGTGTTGCTTGCCCTCACTGATTTCGTAGGTAGGCTGAAAGCCATGTGCCACATCAACGGCCTTGCTATTTTTGGGCAAGTCTCTGATATGACCATAACAGGAAGCCACTTGGTAGTCTGCCCCCAAGTATCCTTCAATGGTCTTGGCTTTGGCAGGCGACTCTACAATGACAAGGTTTTTGGGCATCTCTCAGTATTTCTTTGCGAATATCCACGCTTTTGAAATGACTACAAAATAGTTTCACGCTCACATCAATAACAAGCGCATAGCTGTACAGCTGTACTCACCCCCTTGAGCGTACCCCACCCCATTCTTGCATTAAATTTCTTGTCAATATTTTGGATTATTAGGCATAAGTGCTGATGTTGCTACGGACTTGTTGAGCAAAGAGGCATATATGTACACCCAGTTTCAAAGATTTGTAGCCACGCTACTTCTTTTCAGCATTCTACTACAGAGTTGCGGCAATCCTAACTGGAAGATGGTGGAGCCAGTAAGCCCTGCTGCCAGTGGTAAGAAGAGCCAGCCTAGCAAGGCGAAGAAGCGTGCGCCGGCAAATTTGCTGCCAGTGCAAGAAGGGTCCAGTGGAGGCTCTATGGCACTGACAATAGACCTTTCCCCTGAG
>DCSL01000050.1 GCA_002325615.1 Amoebophilaceae bacterium UBA1467 | reverse complement strand
CAAGCACAGGAGCTTTGGGGTGCCTGGTAGAAGTAAGCAGATCAATGTAAATAGCCAGCCACTCGGCCACATACATGGCGCATCTTTCATCTTGGTAAGCACTGCCAGGGTAAGCCGACTGACGTAGACGAGCTGCTTGTGCTCATCAGTAATGTGAATCTGCTACAGGTGTGTGGTTTTACCCATATAAAGCAGACCTAGCCACAGCATACGCATAGCCCTCCCCTACCTGCCGAATATGATTGGCATTGATGTCTATGCCTGAACAGTAATACTTCTTTTGATCCACATATAAGTTGGCAGCCACACTACCTACTGTTACTGCAAGTGCCACAGCAGAACCTCCACTCAGTAACCCTTGGGGTTGGCGGATTTGGAAAGCTAAGGAATGGGGTAATTTAGTGAGCTATATTTTTGAGACGACACTGTCACAAACCCAACAAAAACACGATGCAGTGTTCTTTCAATGAGAACAATGGAAAGTTTTTTCTGAAACAGCCGGAGGATAACAACTATGCCAGTAGTTTATGGTCAACACACCATGAGAAAAGAACATTTGCGCAAAAAATATTTAAACCAACGCCAAGCCATGGGCAAAACCATGTATCATCAACAAAGCCAGCGGGTGTATACACGTTTTTTTAAGGAGTTCAAGATGACCCACTATCCATCCCTACATACCTACCTAGCCTAGCCTACCCTACACGCAAAGAGGTGGGCACCTGGAGTTCTTGTACACACCACTGGTCAACCACCCAGAAATAGTGATAGCAGCCCCCAAGTTGTTGGATAGGTCTGGACAAATAGAGAGCCGTCAAATAGAGCAAGCAACCACCTTTCAGCAACATGCCTGGGGCATGCAAGAATCCATGAGCGGGGTACGAATTCTTGCCACTGCTTTTCTACTGGTAGTTTTACCGGTCATTTCGTTTGATGAGCAGGGGTTACAGGGTGGGTTATGGACAGGGATATTATGATCGGCTTTTAAACAGTATAGGCCAGACGTTACCAAGGTTGAACTGTGCTTTGAAGCCCCTGTACCAGCCATCGAAGACCTCCATGTCTATGACGTACCCATGGATTATTGCGTAACGCCTGACCAAGTGTTCAGGTGGGAGCATAAAGACCGGAATCTGTAAACAGGAGCAAACTAATGTGAATTTTCGTTGTAGCTTCGTGCTGTTATTCCAGCTGAACATGTTAAATGTCACCCACCTAAAAGCAGCCGTAGAAGATAAAGAGCTTCTCAAAGGCATCAACCTGACTGTAAAGCCCGGCGAAGTGCATGCCATTATGGGTCCTAATGGATCCGGCAAGAGCACTTTGGCAGCCGTGCTCGCGGGCAAAAAAAGCTATACAGTAACAGCGGGGAGTCTAACTTTCCTGGGCAATAATCTACTGGATTTGGCCCCAGAAGAACGGGCAGCAGCTGGCCTTTTTTTGGCTTTTCAATATCCTGTAGAGATTCCAGGGGTAAGCATGACCAACTTCCTCAAAACAGCTGTCAACCAGATTAGAAAGCAGAAAGGCCAGCTACCTCTGGATGCAGTTACTTTTTTAGCATTGATGAAAGAAAATATGCAGTTGGTCAACATGGACCCAGCACTCTTGCGAAGATCGTTGAACGAAGGCTTTTCAGGCGGTGAAAAAAAGCGCAATGAGATGCTCCAGATGGCCATGTTATCCCCTGCACTGGCAATCCTAGATGAGACTGATTCTGGACTAGACATCGATGCACTAAAGATCGTAGCCCATGGCGTGAATCAACTCCGGAGCAAGGAAAATGCAACGATTATGATTACACACTACCAGCGGATACTAGATTACGTTGTCCCTGACTTCGTACATGTCCTCTATAATGGCCTGATTGTTAAATCAGGGACCAAGGAGTTGGCTAAAGAGTTAGAAGCCAAAGGGTATGACTGGATTATTAAAGAAGCAACCCTAGCTTCGTGAATAAGATGACGCACCAAGCATTCAACCTTTGTGAAACATGCTCTCTTCCCTTCAGCAAGCTTTGACCCAACGCTTTGAAGCACTAGACAGCACCCTTCCCTTCTATGCAACAAGGCAACAGGCTTTGAGAGACTTCAAGGCACAAGGTTTACCTACCCTCAAAGATGAGGCTTACAAGTATACGCCTATTGCCAGCCTACTTACAGCATATTTTGAGTCTAATCAACCCACCACACCTGTACCAGCAACACCAGAAGAAATTGCCTCAGTGTGCTACCATGACATGGACGCCTACCACATTGTGCTGCTCAACGGTCAGGTCAGTAAAAAGTACACACAGCTAGAAGGCCATGAGCAGTTTGTGCAGGTTCTTACTTTCCAAGAAGCTTATCAGCAGCAACAGCCTGCATTTTTGGAACACTTTGCCCAGTATGCCCTAAGCACGACGGATGTTTTTGCGGCCTTGAATACTGCATTGTTTGAGGAAGGGCTTTTTATTCATATTGCTGATCATGCAATGGTAGACAAGCCTTTGTGGCTCTATCACTACACCGCTTCTGGCACATGCCAGCCCGTGACCTATCCGCGTCTGCTGGTAGTGGCAGGCAAGCACAGCCAGGCCAGTATTATTACCTCTTGGCAAACCATAGGCTTTACGAATGCTGTGGCTGAGGTAGTTGTACAAGAAAATGCCCGGCTAGATTACTACACCTTGCAGACAAAACTGGGGCAGAAAAGTCATCAAGTGAACACTACGCAATGCCAGCAGGCACAGAAGAGTATGCTCAATACCTATACTTTTACGTGGTCAGGCGCATTGGTCAGAAATAATCTGAATAGTGTGATCAATGCCCCCTATAGTGAGACCAATATGTATGGACTGTATTACTTGCGTAGACAGCAGCATGTTGACAACTATACGATGGTAGATCATCGCAAACCATATACCTACAGCAATGAACTTTACAAGGGCATCATGATGGATGAATCTACAGGCGTATTTAATGGAAGAATCTATGTGAGACCCGAAGCACAAAAGACCAATGCATTTCAAACGAATAACAACTTGGTACTTTCTAACCATGCTACACTCCATACAAAACCTCAGCTTGAAATTTGGGCCGATGATGTGAAGTGCTCACATGGTGCTACAACAGGACAGCTCGATGAAGAAAAGCTCTTTTACTTACGGACAAGGGGCATGCCAGAGGACATGGCGCGCTACTTATTGCGGCAGGGCTTTGCCAATGAGGTAATTGAAAAAATCCCTTTAGCAACCTTGCGAACAGAGCTATATGACAACTTGGCCACCCAAGAGAACTAAAGAATAGTACAACCATGCTTAACGCATCACTGATGTCAGCAACACCTCCGCATAACATAATAGATATTCAAAAAATCAGGGAACAGTTTCCTGCACTACATCAACATGTTCATGGCAAGCCGCTGATTTACCTAGATAATGCTGCTACAACGCAAAAACCACAGGCAGTACTGAATGCACTTGCTCATTATTATCAGCATGATAACGCTAATGTTCATCGAGGAATCCACACATTAGCCTCTAGAGCAACAGCTGCCTTAGAAACCACCAGGCATAGTACACAGCAATTCATTCGTGCTGCTGATGCAGCAGAAATCATTTTTACAGCAGGTACTACAGCAAGTATCAATCTTGTAGCTGCTGCTTATGGCCAGGCACAAGTGCAGGCAGGCGACGAGGTCATTATATCGCACATGGAGCACCACGCCAACATTGTTCCTTGGCAAATGCTATGCCAAGCCAAGAAGGCTACTCTAAAGGTTATTCCCATTAGAGACACAGGCGAGCTACTGCTACCAACCCTGGAGAAGCTTTTAACGCCAAAGACCAAAATTGTTGCCATCAGCTACGTCTCCAATACCCTAGGCACCATCAATCCGCTCAAAGAGGTCATCCAGCAAGCCCATGCACATGGGGCCATCGTGGTGGTAGATGGGGCACAGGCAGCTCCGCACCTGCCCATCGATGTGCAAGACTTAGATTGTGACTTCCTGGCCTTTTCTGCGCACAAGGCATATGGCCCCACAGGCGTCGGTGTTTTGTATGGTAAAAGGGCATTATTGGAAGATATGCCTCCTTACCAGGGCGGTGGTGAGATGGTTCGAGAGGTAACTTTAGCACATACTACTTACAATGACCTTCCTTACAAGTTCGAGGCAGGTACCCCCAATATAGCCGGCATTATCGCCTGGCAAGAGGCATTGAATTTTATCAGACAAATAGGGTACAAAAACCTTAGGGCACATGAAGATGAGTTACTAACTCACGCGCTTGATTTACTGGGCAATCTTGACAAAGTTCGGATCATTGGCACAGCACCTAACAAAATCGGCATGCTCTCATTGATTATAGAAGGTGTGCACCACCTAGATGCAGGTATGTTATTAGATGCAAATGGTATTGCTGTCAGAACAGGGCATGGTTGCACACAGCCTTTAATGGATTTCTTCGGAATTGAGGGGGTTATACGCGCCTCTTTTGCCATTTATAATACAAAAGAAGAAGTAGAGCAGCTTGCAGCAGGAATAGCAAGGATAGTACAGCAAAAAACTTAATACTAGGCTATGAAAAAAATTGTCTTACCAACCATCAGCGCAATACAAGAAGAAATCATTGGAGAATTTCAAACCCTAGAGGGAGACAGGGAACGCATGCTCACCTACATCATGGACCTGGGCGAGCAGCTAGCCCCTATGGATACCCTTTACAAGAATGAGCACAATACCATCCAAGGTTGTATGTCTAAGGTCTGGCTGACCTATACAAGACAAGAAGATCGACTATTCTTTGAGGGCGATAGTAACACAGCTATTACCAAAGGACTGATTAGCTTGCTCCTGCGGGTGCTCTCTGGGCAAACAGCAGAGGAAATCATCCACGCGAATCTTTACTTTGTTGGCAAAATTGGCATGACCCAACTGATCGGCTCTCAAAGATCTAGCGGATTTGCCAACATGGTAAAAGAAATGAAGCTTATTGCTATTGCACAAAAGGCTGAGCGAGGGGCATAGGCACAGCGTTGCACAAACCTTTTACAAGTATGGCTGAGAAGATAGAAAGCATTGATATAAGTAAGGAGCAGGTCATCGAAGCCCTTAAGCAGGTGTATGACCCAGAAATTCCGGTAGATGTCTATGCACTAGGTTTAATTTATGAGATCACTATCTACCCTGTCAACAACGTCCAGGTTCTGATGACGCTCACCTCACCCAGCTGTCCAGCTGCTGAACTGATACCAGGCCAGGTAGAAACTAGCATTAGGGGAATCAGAGGCGTTAATGAAGTCCAAGTAGAGCTCACCTTTGAACCTCCCTACAGCCAAGAAATGATGTCAGAAGAAGCCAAGCTGGCCCTGGGTTTTTTGTAAAGGCGAGTGTTGGGAGACAGTTATAAAGCTTTTACTTTTGTCGTATCGCTCATCACTTATAATTTCTAGCAACATGTACCCAGAAGAGTTAGTAGCATCTATGGAACAAGAACTTACAGCGGTAGGCTTTGTACCGTTAAAAACAGCAGCAGTCGTCACAGACTATATGGCCAATCGACAGGGCACTACCTTGCTATTCGTCAATTCTATGTGCGGCTGTGCAGGAACAGGTGCACGGCTAGGTGTGAAGATGGCGCTAGCGGCAAGTAACTATCAACCCGATCACTTAATTACAGTGTTTGCAGGGGTAGATGATCAAGCAACAGCGCAAGTATTTGAATATACTAAGCCCTACCCTCCCTCCTCTCCTGCCATTGCTTTGTTCAAGGAAGATGGGTTGGTTCACTTTGTAGAGAGACATCAAATTAAAGGGACTCCACCAGAGATAATTGCAACAGCTCTTCAGGATGCACTAGAGGCGCATTGCCAGCTGCCTGCCGTAGCATAAAACGCATCAATTTCCACTGTCATTGAATTGAAAAACTATGCCGCTACAAATCAACGATCCAGCGCCTGCCTTCATAGGTAAAGACCAAGACAACAAAACCATCAAGCTGGCCAACTTTATCGGCAGGAAGCTGGTGCTCTACTTCTACCCTAAAGACAATACACCCGGCTGCACAGCACAAGCTTGTAACCTGAGAGACAATTATGAGGCACTGCTGCAGGCAGGCTATGAAGTGGTAGGCGTAAGTACAGATAGTGCGGCATCCCACAAGCGCTTTATTGAGAAAAAGAAACTCCCCTTCCGCCTCATTGCTGATGAAGACCATACTATCCATGAGCAATATGGCACCTGGGTACAGAAGTCTATGTTCGGCAAGCAGTATTGGGGTACAGCGCGACTTACTTTTGTTATTGACGAAACTAGCAAGATTATCAAAGTCATCGATCGGGTAACGACTGCAAGTCACGCAGCACAGATCCTATAACTCCCCAATAAATTGGTTCCGTAGCTCAACTGGATAGAGCAACTGCCTTCTAAGCAGTAGGTTTCAGGTTCGAGTCCTGACGGAATCACTTCTCCCAATTTGCTACTGATAGGTGCATAAATGATTGGCTTGGTGGCCCTTGCAAGGTTGCTTGTAAAAATTGTAAGGCCTTTTCCCATAATGCATTAGACTATATCTACCATTATAGCCTAATGCTGCACTATATAAAGAGGTACGAAAAAAACCATGCCAACTACGCAAGGGCCTTACTTAGGTACTGCCTGAATTTAATGTACAAAGGGGCTAGTGCTTTTCTTATTAATGATCAGCTCACGTAATGCTTCGCACGAGGAGAATTTTTATGCTGTCTCTCTGTGGCTACACTTCCATCACTTCGATTTCCTTACGAGCTAGCAGCGCATCAATCTTATTGATGTGGGTATCGGTTAGCTTCTGGGCTTGCTCTTCTGCTATTTTTATTACATCCTCTGAGGTGCCTGATTTCTGTAACTTTTTAAAAACCTCTTTAATATCTCTTCTAAGATTGCACACTACGATTCTCCCTTTTTCGGCCTCTTCCCTTACTTGCCTAACTAATATTTTTCTGCGCTCCTCTGTCAGGGGTGGTATATTGATAAGAATAGTTTCTCCATCATTTTGGGGTGTCAGTGCCAGTTTACTGCTAAAAATAGCCTTTTCTATCTCCGGAATTAGGCGCCGTTCCCATGGCTTAATAGCCAGTGTTCTTGCATCAGGTGTACTGATAGATGCCACTTGGTTAATGGGTGTTGCATTGCCATAATACACCACCAAAATACCGTCCAGCATGCTAGGCAGTGCCCTTCCCGCACGAATCTTAGCAAATTCTTTTTGTACGCGTTCATGCGCATTTTCCATAGCATGTCTAGCTTTTTCTAGCTGTTCTTGAAGCTCATCCATAGTTGAATCAGTTTACTTTCATACAAAAAAATGTACTCAATGTACATAAAAATAGGTTAGTCAGATTGTATGCCCTCTCAAAAATTCTTGTACTCCCATCGGTTTTTTCCCTGCCAGCTGTAGGGTCTTGATAGCCAAAGGCGTGTTTCGGGTGCCTACGTGCACATGGTACCGCCCATCCGAGTGGACCTTGCCAGGGTCTAGGTGAGACAATGCCATTTTTGACTTTTCAGCAGACAATATTTTATAAGTTTTCCCATTTAAAATAGTCCAGGCAGCCGGATAGGGTGACAAGCCCCTAATAAATCTCAGGATAACCTCTGCCTCCTGGCCCCAGTTAATTTGGCAATTTTCTTTGTAAATCTTGGGCGCTTTTTTGCGTAAACTTTCCTGCGTAGGGACCTGGGGATTTTCAGTATAATTTCTTTGTGCTATGGCTTGCACGGTTTTAAGGACTAGTTGTGCTCCTTTGTACTGTAGACGCTCGTATAAAGTTCCGGCTGTGTCATAAGCATAAATCGGCTCTTTTTCCTGAAAAAGAATATGACCAGTATCCATGGCTTGTTCTAAAAAAAAAGTAGTCACGCCAGTCTCTAGCTCACCATTGATGATAGCCCAATTGATAGGTGCAGCACCTCGGTATTGGGGCAATAACGACGCATGTAAGTTGAAGGTGCCCAGGGTAGGCATCGCCCACACTACCCGAGGTAACATCCTAAAAGCGACAACGACTTGCAAGTTTGCTTGATAACTTTTTAATTTTTCTAAAAAGGAGGGTGCTTTCAGACTGGTAGGTTGTAACACTGGAATGTTGTGTGCCCTAGCAGCTACTTTGATGGGAGATGGCATCACAATCCTCCTCCTGCCTTGTGGCTTATCTGGGGCAGTCACAACGGCGGCTATCTCATAGTTGTGGGCTAGTAATACCTCCAAGCTAGGCACCGCAAACTCGGGTGTGCCCATAAAGACAAGACGCATATCAGGCACATGCGCACGGGAAGACATGCATTGCTCGTGCTCCGCAGGGGAGGTTATATTTTCTCCTCTGTAGTGTTTCAACATGGTGCTGCGGCATGTTGTGAGTCCATCAGAGTGCCATTATGGCACCTAAGTACTCTGGTAGGATGCTTTTCCAGAAGGTCGTAGTTATGCGTAGCCATGAAAACTGCAGTACCTCCCCGGTTAATTTCCAGAAAAATTTTTAAAATACTATGTGCTACACCAGAATCTAGATTACCGGTAGGTTCATCAGCCAAGAGAATAAGTGGATCATTCAACAGGGCGCGTGCAATCGCCACGCGTTGCTGTTCTCCTCCTGAAAGCTGGTGTACCATCTTTTTGCCAGCCCAGTCTAGCCCTACCTTCATCAGTACCCCTGTTATTTGCTGCCTCATTGCTTTTTTTCTTCCATCCTGTTGCCTTGAGCACAAACCAGAGGTTCTCTTCCACATCTCTATCCGTTAATAGCTGAAAGTCTTGAAAAATGATGCCTAGCTTTCTGCGTAGAAAAGGGAGTTCAGGCTTTTTAAGTGCCCCCAGGCCAAAACCTGCTACTTCTACTTTCCCGACTTTGAGCGGAAGATCTGCATACAAGGTTTTTAGTAGGGAGGTCTTACCGCTGCCTGTCGCTCCAGTAAGGAAAGTAAATTCGCCACGGTTGATAACAAAATCCATATCTCGCAATACGGGCCGTGAACCATGAAAAACGGTCAGCCCTTGAACATGGATAATGGGACGGCTGGTCATTTTATTTGATGATTGTGAGATGCATTGTTTTGGCAATTTGAGGGTTGGAGATAACGATTTATACAATCAACCGGAGATAAAAAAGGCAAACCGCGTATCGCACCGCTACAACTACCTACCCTTGCTTCTTACCAGACCTGGGGGAATTCAGTAGGAGCTAGTCGTACCGGTTTGCCGCTGCTAAAGTAGGCAGATGAGGCAAAACATTCAATTTTCTTGCGATGATTAAGGCCCGGAATCAGATAGCAGGTATCTGGCGATTTCTCATTGCTTCAATAGCGCCCAACCTACTGCAGAGTCAAATCATCGATTCGGGGACACTCCAAAATTTACAAATCTGTTTGCAGCGATCTTGTAATATCCATGCAAATTCCCCAAGCACTTATTTCTAATTTCAAAAATTCGGTATAGTTTTGTGTATTGATCCCTGTCCGGTGGTGTAATCTGGCAACACGTCTGGTTTTGGACCAGAAGAGTCTAGGTTCGAGCCCTAGCCGGACAACGCATGCTATAAGTTGTACTTGACCTAGTACATTGATGCCTATTCGCTCCGTTCTTTTTACTCAATCCATTTGAAATCAATAAACAGTATGCGAATAACATACCCCATCTTCATAGCCCTCACTTGTCTTGTTATGATAACTCTGCGGGCTCATGCTTCGGCGGAAATGAAAAAGGTTGTGCTGGTGGACGCACAAAAGGCACAGGGTTTCGAAAAGAGCAATGATGAAGAAAATACTAAGGATGCTGAAATCAGAGAGAAAGAAAAAGAAAAGCAAAGCATCGAACTGGATAATGCTTTAAGTAGAGCCCGCCTGGAAAGGGAACTAGCTGACCTACAAGCAGACATTTCTCGGCTGATGGTGGAGAGAGAGGTAATAGCTCTCAAGTGGCAGATTGAGCAAGAAAAGAAAGACCAAGCGCACAAGACGGCAATACTCATGCTTAATCAGCAAAAAGAGAAACTAGAGGCGGAAGTTAGTATCGCACAGTATAAACTTGCCCAAGAGGAGCAAGAGTTTCGTGCCATCACTACAAAACTCGACCATCAAGTCAAGCTTCTTCAAATAGAAGTCGATCAGATGGAAGTTCAAAAAGCTCGATACGAAGCGGAGCGTCAACGCACGAAGTATGCCAATACAGCACCAGTGTACCTTAAAGACCCCCTACAAGCAGGGGGTTCGCTCATTATTTCTGACCGTCGTATTGAGCTAAATGGGTGTATCACGCCATGGAAAGCCCAGTATATTGTAGACGGTATTCAATACTTTAATAATAAGGATGCCAGCCATCCTATCTTCATCGTAATCGATTCATCGCCAGGAGGCGCTTTGCAAGCGGGTTCTTGCATTCTCAAAGCCATGGAAAATAGTCAGGCACCAGTGTATGTAGTGGTAAAAAGTTTTGCAGCATCCATGGCTGCCTTGATCACCACTTTGGCAGATCAATCGTACGCATATCCCAATGCGACTATTTTACATCATCAGCCTTGGACTTTTACAGAGGGAAACGTAAGAGAGCTCAAGGAAACACAAGAAATCCTTCAAGAATGGTGGAATCGTTTAGGTGGCAGAGTGGCCAAGAAGATGGGTGTATCGCTCAAAAAATTAGATAAACTGCTGTATGAGAAGTCAGCAAGAGGAGAATGGTCAGAATTTGCAGACCGTGCTCAACAATTAAAATGGGTCGACCATACAATCAACGGTATCAAAGACAGTGGCGTTCGGGAGCTTCCTAATCCCGAGAGCTATACATGGGACAATTATCTTAAAGGTACCTATGAGGCAGCGAACACTATAGAAAATGGAGTTATGTATCTACCTCCCTTAGATGCGAAGGATTTCTACTACTTATACAATCCAGACAATCGATATCAAATGCGCTCTGCCTCCAAGTAGTGCTCCTGAATGTGTAGGTCAACTATGTTAAGTACAGTAGCTCACTGAGTAATAGGTAATCAGGTTTAAATATTGCTGTGAGCATATTGCATTCATTCGCCATGGTTTGCAGCATGAGGCAGCAACCACTGTAACATACAACACAGCTATGAATCTCATCGGTATTATTTTTCTGTTGATCAGTGTGACGGTTGGTAGTATATTCAAGAATAGGTTGAATGCGTATGCCAAAACTAGGCTTCTTGCAAACTGGTCAGGTGCTGAAATTGCGGCCAAGATGCTAAGTGAATACAGGATTGAGCATGTCAAGATCACTTGCACGCGCGGACACCTAACCGACCATTATAACCCGCTTACCCAAACGGTCAATCTGAGTGAACAAGTGTACTATGGGAAAAATGCGGCAGCAGCGGCAATAGCAGCACATGAATGTGGCCATGCTGTACAACACGCCCAAGGCTATGCTTTTTTACGATTCCGCTCTGCCATGGTGCCTGTGCTTTCAGCTACAACTCGCTTCATGCCATGGGCCATTATGCTTGGCATCTCTCTTATCCACACCACGCTCATACCCTTAACGCTAGGGATAGCGTTATTTGCACTTACGACTCTGTTTAGTTTTATTAGCCTACCTGTAGAATTTGATGCTAGCAGAAGGGCCTTAGCCTGGATGGATAGTCAAGGAGTAGTGACGAGCCAAGAGCACCAAATGGCTAAAAACGCCTTGTGGTGGGCTGCTATGACCTATGTGGTAGCAGCACTGGGTGCTTTAGCACAACTACTACACCTGATCAATATACTGGGGAGCAAAAAGAGGTAATAACAACAAGTTAGAGCCTATGTTATGCGCCCTCCTATGCATGAGAAGTGCGTGTACTAACCTTTCTGTTTCTATCCAATTATTGCCGATACTGTTGCAGTACTACGGTATCTACGCGGTTTAAAGTAAAAAAAGTGATATTTTGGAACATTTGGCAATAGTCCCATACCCTATAGCGTGCGCCTTCATTGATGAAGTCACCTACTGAACTAGAGAATAATAAAGCACTCAGGGCTTTTAGTCAGCTTTTAGTCATGATGGGCGAATTGCGAGAAAAATGCCCATGGGACCAGAGACAAACCATGGAGAGCTTAAGACATCTGACCATTGAGGAGACGTTTGAGCTTTCTGAGGCGATTCTAGAGGGCGACATAGGGGATATTAAAAAAGAGTTAGGGGACCTGCTTCTTCACATTGTGTTGTATACACTCATTGCTACCGAACAGCGTTCCTTTACAATCACGAATGTCATCCAAGCATTGTGTGAAAAGCTTATTCACCGCCACCCTCACATTTACGGTCAAGAAAAGGTTGAAAATGAACAAGCGGTAAAACAAAACTGGGAGAAGCGCAAGCTGCAGGAAAAAGGGAATCAATCTGTATTAGGGGGGGTACCCCACACCCTCCCCAGTCTTATCAAGGCAATGCGAATACAAGAAAAAGTGAGCATGATCGGTTTTGGCTGTCCAGATAGCAAATCAGCGTGGCAAGAAGCTCAAGAGAAGATTCAAGTGTTAATGCAAAAAAATAGCCAACACCCCCCTACCCCAACGCAACACAAAAGAGCGCAGGAAGAATTCGGGACACTACTCTTCTCATTGGTTA
>DCSL01000055.1 GCA_002325615.1 Amoebophilaceae bacterium UBA1467 | reverse complement strand
GGGACTCGAACCCCCGACCCCCTCGGTGTAAACGAGGTGCTCTAACCAACTGAGCTAAGGAGGAAAATATCCACGGAGGGCAATATTAGCATCTATGGTGCTTTATTACAATAAGTCCAGCAAATCTTGACAGTTCTGTGTCGAGAAGTCTGCTACAGCACCGATGCATCATGCGTTAACCATATAGCTAGTTGACCTAGAAATTTGAGCCATCATGCATTGTGTCTTATTTTTGAGGTTGTTATGCAAAAAAGAAGCCTAATTAGGATTGCTGCTGGTGCTGGCTCAGCATTACTTATCATCCATTTATTACTGATTTATAGCCTTTTTATACACCCTAATATCTTGGTAGAGAAGCCTTGCAAGCAACTAAACATCTCACATGGCATGGATTTCAAGGCACTAAAAGACACCCTCCAACAGCATGGATGTGTGTCTAATTTGGCCTCTTTTAGCTTTTTGGCGCGCCTTATGCGCTATGACCGGAAGATTATACCGGGCGCTTACCAACTAGCAACAAACATGAGTAACTGGCAAGCCATTCAAATGCTTAAAACAGGTACGCAGAAGCCTGTCAAGATTGCGTTGCACCATGTGCGTACCAAGGAAGAACTAGCAGCTAAAATCACACAAAATATTGAAATCAATGCTGCTGATTTTAAAAATCTGCTAGGCGACTCGGATTTTGTTAGCCAATATGGATTTAATGTGCACAATGTGATGACCATGTTTATTCCCAATACCTATGAGGTATACTGGACCATCACCGCTGAAAGGCTTTTTGCAAGAATGTACAAGGAGTACCAACAGTTCTGGAATGCAAGTAGGCGCAGCCAAGCAAAATCCTTAAAACTCTCCCCCATAGACATTTCTATTCTAGCTTCTATTGTGCAAAGTGAGACTAACAAGATAGAAGAAGCCCCTCTTATTGCAGGGGTCTATATCAACCGGTTGCGGAAAAAAGTAGCGCTGCAGTCATGCCCTACACTGCTATATGCACTAGGAGATCCTTCTGTCAGGCGGGTATTACACAAATACAAGGCTCTTGATTCACCTTATAATACGTATAAGTATAGAGGGCTACCTCCAGGGCCCATCAGCTTGCCTACCATTGCTATGATTGACGCGGTGCTCAATAGTACACCCAGTTACTATTTGTACTTTTCGGCCCAAGAAGATTTTTCAGGATACCATTACTTTGCAAAGTCGTTGAAAGAGCACTTGCGCCATGCTAAGCGTTATCAAAGGGCACTCAACCAGGCACGTGTTTATCGATAAGTTGACCCACGGGGGTCTTCCACTCCTCGAGTCATTATTGCATTGCGGTATTTGGTGGTGCTGAGTTAGGCAATGTCGCAGCTTATCTGTATCAGATGGCTCTCTCCCTGGCAAGAAATGGCAACCTTGCTTTTGATCTCTGAAACGTAATGAAAAAAACCGATCAGCGATAGCAAATCATTGCAATTCGGCTATATTGGGTTGATCTCACTATAGCTATGTACGACCATCTCAAGGGTACTATAAAAAAAATGGCGAGAGTGCAGCATGCTACGCTCGTCGACATCAGGAGACACCTTCACAAACATCCAGAGCTTTCTTTTCAAGAGTTCGATACAGCAAAATTTATTGCCAAAACCCTAAAATCGTTGAGCATTGAATTACAGGAAGGCATTGCTAACACGGGCATAGTGGCTCTGATCAAAGGAAAAAATCCAGATAAAGCCACAGTGGCACTGAGGGCAGATATGGACGCACTGCCTATCCAAGAATCCAACGATGTGCCCTACAAGTCTCAAAACGATGGGGTGATGCATGCATGTGGTCATGATGTGCATACTGCTTCTCTGATTGGGGTGGCTAAGCTATTGAATGACCTCAAGGAAGAATTTGAGGGAACCATCAAGCTTATTTTTCAACCAGCAGAAGAGAAAAATCCAGGAGGCGCCATAGCCATGATTAAAGAGGGTGTGTTGGAGCATCCTACGCCTGCAAGCATTATGGGGCAACATGTGGACCCTAGTATACCTGTAGGTAAGGTGGGATTTGTCAAAGGCACTATGCTAGGCAGTTCAGATGAGCTTTATATCACCATCAAAGGAAAAGAAGGCCACGCTGCTTCTCCGCAGCATGCTGTAGATCCTATCCTTATTGCTGCCCATATTATTGTGGCGCTGCAGCAGCTTGTCAGTAGAAACTGCAATCCTGTTGTACCTTCTGTACTCTCTCTTTGCCAGATCAATGCTGGCACAACCACTAATGTTATTCCAGAAGTAGTGCAGATAGCGGGTACATTCCGTACAGTAGATGAGCAATGGCGTGAAGAAGCGCATCGAAAGATGACAGACCTGGCTTGTGGAGTCGCTAAGGCTATGGGAGGCCATTGCGAGTTGGTCATCAACCAGGGCTATCCTTGCCTCAACAATGACCTGGCTTTGACCCAAAGAAACATAGAAGCTGCTAGAGCGTTCCTAGGCGCTGCGCAAGTGGTGGATATTGAGCTACGCATGTGGGCTGAAGATTTTGCTTATTATGCCCAGCAAATACCAGGTTGTTTTTACTATCTTGGTGTTCAGGACAGTGCCCAAGTAATTAATTCTCAGTTACATACACCTACCTTCAATGTACATGAAGCAGCCCTGGAGCTAGGACCAGGACTCATGGCGTGGTTGGCATTAAAAGAGTTAGGGGTACAGGTTCTTATCGCTTTAGAAATTTAATATACTATGACTTATCTAAGCACAGATTTCCTGATCGTTTATGCTTTCCTGCTGGTTACGCTTATCGTAGGTTGGTGG
>DCSL01000018.1 GCA_002325615.1 Amoebophilaceae bacterium UBA1467 | reverse complement strand
GCAAGAGAGAGCCATGGCTCTAAGATGAGTATCATAGCTGGAGCTATGAATATCAAAAATGGATTTCTAGGTTTACGCAAGGAAAAGGATATGCGGATTATGTTCTTTCACATAATGCATGCCATTTTTGTGAATATTCCACCACACTAAAAACACTAATCTGTGAAAGAAATTCGAAATATTGCTATTATCGCTCATGTGGATCACGGTAAAACTACTTTGATTGATTCACTACTGCAGCAGTGTGGAACCTTTCGAGCCAACCAGAACGTGGCAGAACGTGTAATGGATAGCAACGACCTAGAAAAAGAACGTGGCATTACTATCCTTGCCAAATGCACTTCAATTACATGGAATAATATTCGTATCAATATTATTGATACCCCCGGTTTCGATGATTTTGTTGGCGAAGTTGTTTCAGCACTTAAAGTTGCCGACACCGGCGTAATGGTGATAAACGCTCANNAAGGGAATCACAATTTTGTCAAAAAACACCTCGGTGATGTACAAAGGAGTCAAAATTAACATTATTGACACTCCGGGACATGCTGATTTTGGTGGAGAAGTAGAGCGAGTGTTGTCTATGGCTGATGGCGTAATGCTACTGATTGATGCTGCCGAAGGCCCCATGCCACAAACTAAATTTGTCCTGGGCAAGGCACTAGCGCAGGGATTAAAACCAATGGTGGTCATTAACAAAGTAGACCGTTCTGATGGCCGTCCGGATGAAGTCGTGAACGAAGTATTTGACTTATTTTCCATACTTGATGCTAGTGAACAGCAGCTTGATTTTCCCGTACTCTATGCTTCAGGCCGCAATGGCTGGTGTGTTCGCAAACTGGAAGATGAACGCAACAACCTCGTGCCAATGCTGGAGCTTATCGTTGCGCATGTCCCTGTGCCCCAGGTGAATCAAGAGGCCCCTTTTGCTATGCTGGCCACTTTATTAGAATCCGATCCGTTTTTGGGCCGTATTCTCACCGGACGCATTGTCAGCGGCACAGCAACTCTCAATATGCCCATTAAAGTACTGAACTTACAGGGAGAACAACTCGAACTCGGTCGCCTCACCAAACTCCAAACCTTTGCGGGTGTGGAACGCGTACCCGTAGTCAAGGCCGTTGCTGGCGATATTATCTCCATTGCAGGCACCAAAATTGCCTCGGTTGCCGATACCGTCTGCGATGTAAGCGTGAACGAACCGGTACAATCCACGCCCATCGACCCACCGACCATGGCCATCACCATCAGTGTCAACGACTCCCCTTTGGCGGGACAAGAGGGATCAAAAGTTACCAGCCGCATGCTCTATGACCGCCTGATGGCAGAAGCTGAAACTAATGTGGCCATTACCGTCACCCGATCGGAACAAAAAGACAGTTTTGAGGTAGGGGGACGCGGAGAATTACAATTGGGTGTATTGATAGAGACCATGCGCCGCGAGGGATTTGAGATGTCTATTTCACGTCCTCGTGTTTTGTTTAAAAAAGATAATGACGGCACACTGCTGGAGCCCATGGAAGAAGTCGTTGTCGATGTCGATGAAGATTTTAGTGGCACAGTGGTCAAAAAAGTCTCGCTGCGCAAAGGCATCATGACTGATATGCGTCCTTCTGGGGGAGGAAAAACACGCATTACCTTCCTGGCCCCATCCCGCGGATTAATTGGCTATCAAAGTGAATTCCTCACCGACACACGCGGTACGGGCGTGATGAATAGACTCTATCACAGTTACGCAAAACACAAGGGCTATATCGAGGGTCGCCGAAATGGTGCGCTCATTTCTACGGGTCAAGGCGGGGTTGTTGCCTATGCTATCTTCAATCTTCAGGATAGGGGAACCCTGTTCGTGAGCCCCCAAGACAAGGTTTATGGAGGCATGATTGTGGGTGAACATAATCGAGAAAATGATTTGGAAGTCAATATCCTAAAAGGCAAACAACTTACGAATATGCGCGCTTCTAGTGCAGACGAAGCGATACGACTTGTTCCGCCCAGAAAAATTTCACTAGAAGCAATGCTTTCCTACATCGACGAGGATGAACTCCTAGAAGTGACACCAGAGAGCCTGCGCCTACGTAAACGTGAGCTAGACCCCACTGCCCGCAAGAGAACCGCTCGGATTGGTAAAAGGGACTAAAGCATAAAACTTTTCATTTGCCTCCTAAGTCTCAGAAATGTGTAAACCAGTTTCAGTGGCGGTACCATCACCCTTGTTGGTGGCGTACTGCTGCTACGGGGGAGGGGCATAAACAGCGCTGCTTCGGCAAGCTGTTGGTGGTTCTCAATGCATGATGTTGCATGCGTTTGCACGTTTCCCTTGCTGCTGCAAGAGGCTAGCTAGCGCGATGACCACGGTAACAAAAAAGATAAGTACAGGTCCAGGAGGTGCTTGTAGGGTAGAGATATCTTGTACAATAATGTCTTGCTGATGCAGAAAGAGCATGAGCAAGGTGAAAGTATTATTAAATAGATGCGCAGCTATAGGAAAAAATAAATCCTTGGTCCACCAATAAATGTAACCAAACAACATCCCGAGTAAAAACCGGGGTACAAAGCCATAGAACTGAAGATGAATAGCACTAAAGACAAAGGCACTAATACCAATGGCCAAGTGGACATTGGTGGTGAGTTGATGGAAAATGTTCTGGACTAAGTCTCTAAAAAGTAACTCTTCACCAACAGCAGGGATCACGCCTATCACCAAAATGCCTACCCCTAGCTCTGGCAGCGAACGAAAAGTGGTGAGTAGGACTGTGATCCTTTGTAGGGCTGCTTCTTTTTCTTGGGCCCATACTTCAAATTTCCTGAGCCAAGTAGGAAGCGTAAGTGCCATGTTCCACTGGATAAACCAGGTGTCGACCACCATAAAGGCCAAGACCAAGCCCAGGGTGACCAGCATTGGTGCGGTGTAGGGTTGACGCCACCGAAAGAGCTCCCGAATACCCTGCTTTGTGAAAATGCGCAAGTAAAGCAATGGGGCTACAATAAATGCACTGGTGGCTGTAGTAGCTTGTAGCACTAACAGCGGCTGTTTAGATAAAGCTGTACACATTATTTCCTCAACGCCCCTAGCGCTTGAAAGGTAAAGCATGGACGTTACTAACTGGCCTACAAAAGCACCTAGCGCTACCAAGAAAAATACCAAGGCAAGACTAGTCCAGGGAGATCTGTTGACTGCTAGAGGAGGGACAGTGTTTTGTTGAGGCATAAGAAAGCCAAACTTACATAAAATATCGGGGCTGTTTGCTAAGCAGATAACTGATAAATTGGTGCTCAAACCAAATCTAACAATCTTCTCATCTACCCCACAGTACTATGGTACAAATTGGAGACATACAACTGGGTGACTTTCCGTTGCTGCTGGCGCCTATGGAAGACGTGAGTGATCCTCCTTTTAGGGCTTTGTGTAAAGAAAAAGGGGCTGACTTGATGTATACAGAATTCATTGCCGCAGAAGGCCTGATTCGCGACGCCACTAAAAGTGTGCAAAAGTTAGACATCTATGACTATGAGCACCCCATAGGGATTCAAATATATGGCGAGAAGATTGCGTCTATGCGTGAAGCAGCCAGCATTGCCGAAGCATCCCAACCTGCCCTCATCGATATTAACTATGGCTGTCCAGTTAAAAAAATAGCTTGTTGTGGGGCTGGTGCGGGTATTCTATTAAATCTTCCCAAGATGCAAGCCATGGCTGCAGAAATTGTCAAGCGTGTTTCCCTGCCCGTGACCGTCAAAACCCGTCTGGGTTGGGACGAGAGCACGATCAAGATTGTGGAGGTAGCCCAAAGGCTACAAGATGTGGGTGTCCAGGCACTGACTATTCACGGAAGAACTAGAAAGCAGATGTACAAAGGGGAGGCCAATTGGGAGCTCATTGCGGCTGTCAAGAACCATCCTGACATACACATTCCCATCTTTGGCAATGGTGACATCAATAGTCCCCAAAAGGCCCTGGAGTACAAGAATAAATATGGCGTAGATGGCATCATGATTGGGCGAGCTAGCATTGGCTATCCTTGGATCTTCCAAGAGATCAAGCACTTCATAAAAACAGGCGCTATACTTGCCCCACCTAATTTGCAGGAACGCATATACGTCATTAAAAAGCACCTGCAGCATGCGCTGCAATGGAAAGGCGAAAGAACGGGCTTGCTAGAAATGAGAAATTACTACACCAGATACTTCAAGGGCCTAGAAGGCATTAAGGTTTTTCGGGCACGCCTGGTTACAGCCCCTACGTCTGAGGCCGTAGATGAAATTTTGGAAGAGATTTCTTGTACTCTTGCCAACTGATTGGAGATGGTATGAAGAAAGACCACTACCCATGAGCGATTTTTTACTTGGAGTCCACTCGTCAAATTGCTGAATTTAGCAGGGGGTGTGGTCTTCATCCTGAACAAGAGGTGGCTGCACTGCGTATTTTTGTGCGGTTTTTCCCTTGGCTACTTTACTTCTTTGGCCGGTACTTGGACTGGGCAAACAGTGCCTGAGTGTCAGTACTGCTCATCAAGGCAGATAGGCTTACCTCAGTATGTCTTGCCATATAGCTTTTTACAATTTCCCAACCTAGCCACCTGCCGATGTTGCCTGGGCACTGCTGGCCTATTTCTGATGTAAACGGTCTGTCATTGAGGTATCTATTCTTGATCAAATGGTTGGTTACATAAAGTAGTTCTTGGTCAATAAAATGCTCCCACACAATGTCCTGGTGTTGCTCGACCGCTGCTAGCTGCTCCTTGGTGTATGACAAGATTATAGCCGCTTCCACTTTTGGTAGTAGGGCCTGGGTAAAGTAATAGGTCTTCCCGTAGTACAGCATATCTGCCAGCAGTGTCTGGTCGGCGTTATTCGTCTTGATGAACTCCTGTGAGAGCTGAAGTATCGTCTTAGGCACGATATAAGCTGGCTGGTACGCCCTTAGGATGTACTGTGGTAGCTCGATGGGCCTGAATTTGGCTTCCTCGCCCATGAAAAAGTCGAGTCCAATGACAATCAGGTCTTTACTGAGATATAAGTCCATCCCCATACCCGTGATAAAAGTCGCTAGCTGAGGAATTTTAAAATCTGGGTAATAGTAGAGGAGGTAACGAAAAGCCTCTTCAAATTGCTGTTGTATGGCTGAGAAATCCCCAAAAACTTGCTGCACTTCTTGATATAGCGCTTGTATATCCGCGTTGTGTACCATCGCATAAAGCCTCTCTACCAGCGTATTCTCCTCCTCGTGAGAAGTCAGGCCTAAAAATTGGGCTGCGAAAAGCGCATTGTCTTTTAAGAAGGCACGAATCTCTTGCTTACTTTCCAAGCCAAAAAGCACCCCTTCTAGCCTTTGTATTTCTAAGGAAACCTCGATGTTAGATATATCTGGTGGTTTTTTCTTAGCAGCATATTGGGCTTGTAAGAGAGCATATAGGCCGACTGATATGGCCATGCACCAACAAAAAATAATGACTATTTTCCGCACTATTTAGTTATTTTTGGATTCAAAATAAGCAGATTTTTGGGCACCATGAAAAGATATATACTCCTTGCAGGGCTTTTTTTGAGTACTGCAGTGACACATGCACAGGGACGGCTAGGTATTCAATTATCCCCTAGTACGTCCATCAACAGAGTGTATACCAGTCCCAATAATGCGGGTTTTTCCTCGGCAGGGGCGGCTTTTCGGTGCAAGCTCGGTCCTATCTATGACCATCCCATTCAAGACAATTGCTATGTCAGTACAGGGCTATTGTATTCATTCCAACATCTTGCTATTAAAAACGAAAAATTGTCGCCTGACATTCGAGAAAAACATGTGCTGCACTACCTACAAGTTCCTCTACTCCTCAGATTTTACACGAGCGAGCTTACGCTAGACACCCGACTCTACGCATCAATAGGCATTCTTGGTCAAATCAGAGTCAATGCAAGAAACACTGAACTACAAGAAGGGCGGGACAAGTCTTTTATTGAGGAATTTCGTCTTTGGAACTTGGCAGGCTTGCTGGCGGTAGGGGGGGAATACAACACCAGCCTATCTACTAGTATTTTTGCAGGCATCAGCTACCAATGTGGCCTGTCAAGTGTGATCGGTAAGCAAGCACAGCATCCGTCTGCTTCTCAGGTCATAGGTTATGGTGACATGCTGAGCATTGATCTAGGCGTAAGATTTTGAGAAGCTTTTGATGCGTTGTAGCGCGGCCGTTTTATAATAGCTGCTGCCGCTTGCATGTTGTTGAGAATGCCCAACTTACCCAACCCGAAAAGCGGGGCAATCATGGGCGTTATGATTCCTATGATGTTGCATCTATGTCATGTATAGGGGCGTAAGGACTTTCTATAGTAGCCCATCGAACAGCAGTGCAAGATTCCACCACCTGCTTATTACTGCGCATGCTGGTGAAGATTAAGAACATTTTGTTATGTTTGCACTCCGTATTCTGGGCGCCCCATCAAAGCTCTTGCTTAAGCCTTAAGGGTGCGCACTTGTATGTCGTAGAAGTATGAAGTTATCTGCCTTTAAGTTTGACCTGCCTGCTAAACTCATTGCGTCCCACCCTGTCGAAAATCGAGATGAGTCGCGGCTGATGGTGGTCCATAAAGACGCTGGGAAAATCGAACACAAGTACTTCCAAGATGTGATCAATTATCTAGGCGAGGATGATACATTGGTAGTCAACGATACCAAAGTATTTTCTGCCATGCTCTATGGCAACAAGGAAAAGACAGGTGCACAGATAGAAGTCATGCTTTTGCGAGAGTTGAGTGAGGAGCATCACTTGTGGGATACGCTGGTTGATCCAGCCAGGAAAATTCGTGTTGGTAATAAGTTATTCTTTGGTAATGGCGAGTTAGTGGCGGAAGTACTAGACAATACTACGTCTAGAGGCAGAACACTCAAGTTTCTGTTTGATGGAACCACAGAGGAGCTGCATAGTATCATTGAGCAGCTAGGCAGTACACCACTTCCCAAAGAGATCAAAAGAAAAGTAGCTCCCGAAGATCGCAGCCGCTATCAAACCGTTTATGCACAACAAACAGGCGCTGTGGTAGCACCCACTGCGGGCTTACATTTTACCCCTCATTTGCTTAAACGTTTAGAACTACAGGGTACTCACATTGCCTCTCTTACCTTACATATTGGCCTAGGAACGTTAAGGCCTGTTGATGTAGAAGATCTATCCAAGTACAAAGTAGATTCTGAGTTCTTGTCCATTAATACAGCAACAGCACAGTTAGTCAATCAATCATTAGATAAGAATAAGCGAGTGTGTGCCGTTGGTACTTCTACTGCCAAGGCCATAGAGGCCTCTGTTTCTGCTGCTGGTGGGTTGAAGGCTAACCATGGGTGGACCAATAAATTTATTTTCCCTCCCTATCCATTCAAAGTCTGCACGTCACTAATTACTAATTTCCACTTACCCGCGTCAGCCCCACTCATGACGGCCGCTGCTTTGGGGGGGTATGATTTGCTTATGGAGGCTTATCAAATAGCTATCAAGGAGAAATATCGCTTTTTTGTGTACGGTGACGCAATGTTAATACTATAGTTAGTGTAGTAAAGGCGTAGCAGGACTTCCTCATCTTGATGCTAAAACTAGAGCCTTTTTTTCTTTGCCCAGGGCAACTTTGCTGGCCTTTTCCGCAGTATACCAAGGACTAAATATTGGGTAGAAGTAAAGCCTGACCCTAATGTAGTATCATGAAAAGAAGTCGCTTGCTCATCGGTATACTCCAGTTTTTATGGAGTTGTTTCTTCTCCCCGAATGTTGGGGCACAAACGGCAAAGACCAAAGATGCCCTGGCACATTACATGAAAGCACAGATCGATCAGAATAACTTACCAGAACATGTTGCGATTATTATGGACGGCAATGGTAGGTGGGCCACAAAGCAAGGTAAACCAAGAGTATTTGGGCATCAAAATGCCATACAAAGTGTTAGGGAAGTTGTAGAAGGTTGTGGTGAGCTGGGCATCCCCTACTTGACCTTGTATGCTTTTTCTACAGAAAACTGGAAGCGTCCCCAAGTGGAAGTGGAAAGTTTAATGCGTCTGATCACCACTACCATTGATAAAGAGCTCACGGAACTTGTTCAAAAAAACGTAAGACTCAATTTTATAGGCGATTTACCTAGTCTCCCCAAAAAGTGCCAAAAAACTATCCAGAAAGCCATGCAAGCTTCTCACCATAACCAGGGTCTGCTCCTGACTATTGCGTTGAGCTATAGTGGAAGGTGGGACCTAGCAGAGGCTGCCAAAGCCATTGCCCGGGATGTACAGGTGGGCAGGTTGGCACTGCAAGACATTGACGCTGATCTTTTTAAGCAATACCTTGCCACTAAAGGCATGCCTGACCCAGTGCTGCTGATCAGAACGAGCGGGGAGATGCGACTCAGTAACTTTCTTTTGGGGCAGCTTGCTTACACAGAATTGTTTTTTACACCAGTTCTTTGGCCTGACTTTAGAAAGTGCGACCTTTACGAGGCCATATTGGCCTACCAAAAGCGCGCAAGGAGATTTGGTAATTTAGATGCGTGAGTGTAATAGCATGAAGAAAAGGTTTCACCGTACCGTTTTGTTACAGCTTATAACGAGTTATGTGTTGGCTTCAGGAGCCCTGGCACAAACTACGCCTACACTCTATCCACTTACGCTGAATTACACAGCTCCAGCCACCTACCTGATCAAAGACATCCAAGTTACTGGCACCAATTCTATCGACAAAGAAGCGATCGTCACCCTTTTAGGGTTTAATGCAGGTGATACGGTGCAAATACCCGGACCAGCCATAACGGATGCCATCCAAAGACTATGGAAGCAAGGGCTCGTTAAGGATGTAGCCATCCATGCTTCCCTAGCTGCTGATCACCACGTTGTACTTACTGTAAGTATCACCGAGTGCCCTAGGCTATCAGCCTATTCTTTTGTGGGAATCAAAAAGAAAGAGCAAGAGAAGCTAATAGAGAAGATTGCCCTTGTAAAAGGAAAAGTTGTCACGGATGAGCTTATTAAAAACCTCCAGAAAGCCATTAAAGACCACTGCGTAGAGGAAGGATATTTGCATACGACTGTCACCATTGCCTCTGTGCCTGACCCCACGAATGCTGATTACATGCAACTAAAGATTAAGGTTGATAAAGGTGAAAAAGTAATTATCAATGCAATACGCTTTGAAGGCAACCAACACATCAGTAGCGATGTCTTAAGAAGCCAGATGCGCCATCTTCGTGAGAAGCCTCGTTTCACGTTGGTAAAGGACGTGCTCAAAAAAATACTCACTTTGCAGCCCATCAGAAAACAAGGAATACTATGGCGTCCATTCAATCTCCAAGAGAGTTGGAATTATTTACAGGAGCACGTTATTCTACTCTCGTCTAAGTTTAACCAAGCTAAGTTGGAGGAAGACAAAAAGCGTGTCGTAAGCTATTGCCAAAGTAAAGGCTTTAGAGATGCAGCCATTGTAGAGCACACTGTTGACAAACAACAGGATGCTTTACTAAATATATGGATGAAGGTGGAGGAGGGGAGGCAATACCGTGTAGGAGACATCAGGTGGGTAGGAAATTATCTTTATGGTGAAGAGTCCTTGAAACAGATACTGAGCATTAAAAGAGGAGATATCTACAACCCATTACTGCTCCAGAAGAAGCTGCATAATAATCCAGAGGGGCAAGACATTGCTTCGTTATATGAGGATGACGGTTACTTGTTCTTTCAGGTTGATCCAGTAGAGGTAGGGCTAGCGGGGGAGACTGTAGACCTAGAGATCCGCCTACAGGAAGGACCTCAAGTACGAATTAATAAGGTATTGATTGAAGGCAATAAGGTTGCGCATGACTATGTAATTAGGCGAGAGCTCAGAACTTTGCCAGGTGATAAATTTAGTAAGGCCAAGCTGGACAGATCCTATCGAGAATTAAACCAGCTTAATATCTTTGACCCTGCTATTGATATCTTGCGTGTACCTAATTTCTTGGATAAGACCGTAGACATCAAATACAAAGTAAAAGATAGGCCCAAGGTTGAAATAAAATTTTCAGGAGGCTGGGGAGATGAGTTTATGTTCTCAGCTACGCTGGCTACTAACAACTTTTCGTTAAGGAATCTTGTCAGATCACGTGCTCCAATAGGAGGAGGGCAAACTCTAGGGCTGAGCGCTGAGACTAATGGGGCAGGGTACAAAAATTTTGCACTTCAATTCACGGAGCCATGGCTGGGCGGCAAAAAACCTAGATACTTTCACTTGAGTTTGAATAAGTCCAGTGAAGGCAATAGAGGGTCGATAGGTGGCAAGATCGGCCTAGGGACCAGGCTTACTTGGCCAGATGACTATATGGCATTAAAGGGTAGTCTTGCCTATTATCGCCATGATTATGAGGAGTATGATTTACTAGGTAATAACGAGAAGCATACAGGCGTTTTAAACGATCTTGCTGTCAACATTTCCTTAGAACGCGATAGCACTGGACCTAACCCTATCTATCCTAAAGAAGGGAGTAAGTTGGAGTTACACACCAATTTTACTCCTCCATGGTCTTGGCTTTCTAATAAAGAACACAACGGACTTTCTGTGCCGGAGAGATATGGTTGGAAAGAGCATCACCAATGGATGTTGGATAGTTCGTACTTCATACGTCTTTTAGACGATTTGGTGCTGAATGTGCGTGGCCATTTTGGCGTGCTAGGTAAATTTCCTTCTCAAGGGAGCATCGGGCCATTTGAAAGATTTTCCTTAGGTGGTGGTACCAGACTCGGAAATCGCACACTCAGAGGCGAGGAGCACATCTCTTTGCGGGGTTATGAAGATGGTTACATAACGCCTAAAGACAAGGTGACTGGTTACAAAGGAGGTGTAATTTATGACAAATTTGTGTTGGAGCTACGATATCCTATTATTTCCAGCTATGCGGCCACTGCCTACGCCTTAGCTTTTGCTGAGGGGGGGTATGCCTGGGCGCAATACAAGGATTATAATCCGTTCGTCCTGAGGCGGCGGTCAGCGGGTGCGGGCCTCAGGGTATATTTTCCCTTAATCATAGGGACCACCATAGGCTTCGACTGCGGTTATGGTTTTGATAAAAAAACCACTGATAAAAGATATAATGAATTGGAGTTCCATTTCTCTATAGGGATGGGCTTGCGATAAGCACTGTTCGCCTGCATGTTGATACAACGTAAACGATCAATAACTGAAATAACAGTTCCACAATAAAAAAACCTAAATACCATGCAAAAAAAATTGTTCTTAACACTGGCCTTGATGTTGAGCTTGTGCAAGTTGTACGCGAAAGAAAAATCCTCCCATATACAACCTCCGCCTTTAAAAATTGGCTATACCAGTGTGGAATACATTCTTGGATTTCTACCAGAGACAAAAGCAATTAAATCAGAATACACCAGTCTTGAAAAGCAGCTTAAGAATCAGCTAGAAGCTAGGGTAGGAGATTTCCAGCAAAAAGTACAAGCTTTCCAACAAGGCTATGAGGCCATGACCGAAGCTGTGAGAAACCAAAAACAATTGGAGCTACAGAAATTACAAGGAAGTCTTGAACAACTTCAGCTAGAATCGCAGGAGAAGCTTACTAGCAAGCAAACCAATTTGCTAAAGCCTGTTTACGAGAAAATAACGAATACGATTGCACAAGTTGCCAAGGAAAATGGCTATACACATGTGTTGGACAACAATGTAGGAGGTATACCCATATTGCTTTATGCAGATGCGGAACACGATATCTCTGATTTAGTCTTGAAAAAGTTAGGGATTGACCCTGATAAACCAGAAGGTAAGAAAAAGTAAAGTCCCTGCAAGGTACTATGCTTTGTTGTTGCAGTGTCCTACCCAATTATCCGTAGGTCAAGACGGGAACATGGATTGAGCAAGGCCAAGTTGTCGAAACTCCGCTGGGTGCTCACGTATATAATTCATATCTCTACGAAAAAGTGACTGGGGCTACCTGTCCATAC
>DCSL01000073.1:6311-6463 GCA_002325615.1 Amoebophilaceae bacterium UBA1467 | reverse complement strand
GGGTTAAGTCCCATAACGAGCGCAACCCCTATACTTAGTTGCCAGCACATCATGGTGGGGACTCTAAGTAGACTGCCTGCGTAAGCAGTGAGGAAGGAGGGGACGAGGTCAGGTCATCATGGCCCTTACGCCCAGGGCTACACACGTGCTAC
>DCSL01000073.1:5967-6263 GCA_002325615.1 Amoebophilaceae bacterium UBA1467 | reverse complement strand
GGCTACACACGTGCTACAATGGCGTGTACAGAGGGAAGCTACCTGGTAACAGGATGCAAATCTTTAAAGCACGTCCCAGTTCGGATTGAGGTCTGCAACTCGACCTCATGAAGTTGGAATCGCTAGTAATCGCGTATCAGCAATGGCGCGGTGAATACGTTCCCGGACCTTGTACACACCGCCCGTCAAGCCATGGGAGTTGGTAGGACTTGAAGACAGTGGCCGTCACAGGAGCTGTTTAGGGTTAGACTAGCGACTAGGGCTAAGTCGTAACAAGGTAGCCGTACCGGAAGGTG
>DCSL01000073.1:0-5905 GCA_002325615.1 Amoebophilaceae bacterium UBA1467 | reverse complement strand
CCGTACCGGAAGGTGTGGCTGGAATACCTCCTTTCTGGAGTAAAATGCCCTCTCCACTTACCACTACATCTTTTTTTTTATATCCTCTATCTCCCTCCCAGAAAACTTTTCTGCATCTCTATCAACCCAAAGGACCCATCGGTCATCACTGACATGCATAACTATTATTATGGGCGTTAAGACGCTTGTACGAGAGAACAAGGCTTTTTTTATACTACATACCTTGCTCCTTTTGTTAGGAAGTTACCCTTTGGTGGTGTTCGAGAAAGTGTCACTTTTTCTGCAACTCAACAAGTTACACCATTCTTTCCTTGATCGGTTTTTTTATCACCTCACTTTTTTGGGAAGTAGTACTATGTATGCCTTGTTTATGGCTACCCTCATAGTCATAAGGCTAAATAATAGGACGCTGCTAGCAGGCATCTGTAGCTTTGTGGCCATGTCTGCTATCGTACAAGGCATGAAGAGAATTGTTTTTTTTGACCAATTGCGCCCTATTGCTTTGGTCCCTACAGAGGTGTCCTTACACCTTGTAGAAGGAATTGTGCCTGACACTCATTTGAGCTTTCCTTCTGGGCACGCAGCCACCATTTTTACTGCTCTCTGCTTCATGCATTTTCTAGTGACCCAAAAATCCGTTTGGTTCTGCGGACTTTCGCTCTTTGGAGCAGTAGTTGTGGCGTATACTAGGGTGTATCTCTGCCAACACTTCTACCAAGACATTTATGCGGGTGCATGGGTGGGTACCTGGACAACTACGTTGGTATATGGAGTGCTGATGAATTGGCAAGGGCCTGCCTGGTTAGACCAAAGGCTTCCTGCACCGCTGTTTGCAAAGGGCAAGCACAAAACTCCTTGACTACTATTGGCCTGATGCAGCGCAATAAAAGCGCTTTTTTTAGCATTTTCCATCAAAAAAACTTGCTCAATGTAGCAGTACTGTGTTATCAACTAGTGTATATCTACATCATCAACCCTAGGCACCCAAGTCCCGTACTTGTACTTTTCTTATAAATTAGCACTGTGCGTCTTCAGCACAAGACTTTCCGTATTAGTTTAGTTTATGTCAAGCGTAATTATAGAAACTAGACCATTGAAAAATGCCAAAAAATGTGCATTTTAGGCCGTTGCTGGGGATGTATCCCTACTATTTGCAGTAGTCTAGAAATGTCACTTTGATCCTAAGTAACCAATAGCCTTAATCCCTCCATGCTTTGATGAGACGCTCATTGTTTGCCCTAGTCCTATACATGGCTTTCTACCTGTCCGGTAATGCACAACCGCTCCTGCCCCAACCATCGTCATTGTTTGTAAAGGGCTTAACACTCTTTCAAAAGGAGAAGTATGAAAGTGCTCAGCACTATCTGGAAGCATATATGCGGTTGTATGGCAACCACCTCCATGCCATAGAAGCACAATACTACGCAGCCCTGTGCGCAATCAAGTTAGGTCGGCCCGATGGTGAGGAGCGCTTTCACCAATTCATCAAGGCCTACCCCCAACACTACAAGGCAATCTTGGCTTATTATCAGCTAGGCAACCTCTATTTTGCCAACCAGGATTTTGCCAAGAGTATTACCTACTACTTGCAGGTAGATACAAGTGTCTTGGATAAGGCCGCGCAATATGAGCTCCGGTACCGCCTGGCCTATGCTTATTTGAATACAAAGGACTTCGAACGGGCCCTGGCTGGTTTCAATGATATCAAGACCCACGAACATGCGTATTGCTATGCAGCCAACTACTATGCTGGCTGCATAGCATTTAAAAACGGAGACTATACCACTGCCCTGAATGACCTCATGCGGGCCAGCGAAAACTCAGCCTATCGGCCTGTAGTACCTTGCCTAGTGCTGCAAGTGTATTACAAGCAAAAACGCTTTCAGGAGCTACTTAACTATATCCATGAGGTCAGCGGTGCTGAAGTAGTCCTAAAAGACGAAGATGAGATAGCGCTGCTGACGGCTGAAGCCTATTTCTTTACAGGCAATTATGTATCAGCGGCCCAACACTACGAAGAGTACATGGCACTCAAAGATTTTGTAGTTGCCAGTGAGGTCTTGTACCGAACAGCTTATGCGCTTTACCAGACTGACGAGGTTTACAAGGCACTGAAGTATTTCAAGGAGCTGGCCTTGCAAGAAGATGCCATTGGTCAGTCGGCAAGCTATTACACGGGGCTACTCTATCTAAAAGAAAACCAAAAAACACTGGCCTTGGCGGCTTTTGACAAAGCCCAAAAAGAGAATTTTTTTGCTGATATACAGGAAGAAGCTGCGTTCCAATACGCCAAGGTGAGTTATGAGTTGAGTCATTTTGTTACTACAATCGAAACGCTTCAAAAGTTCAAACAAGCCCATCCAACTAGCAAACACCTTCCTGAAGCGAATGCTTTACTCAGTGAAGCGTACCTGCGCACCAATGACTATGATTTGGCCATGATGCACATAGAGGGGCTAGCCAAGAAATCGCAACGCATACTCAAGGTTTACCAAAAGGTTACTTTTTGTGGGGGCAGTGAGTACTTTAACAATGCAGCCTATTCCCAAGCCATCAGCTTGTTCCAAAAGTCCTTGAACCATCCTTTTGATCAAGCTTTGGTCACACAAGCACAACTCTGGTTGGGGGAGAGCCTCTCAGCCTTGCAGCAGTACGAGCAAGCAATTCCTGTCTATCAACATGTGCTGGACAGCGTAGCCAAAACAGATGCTTTTTACCAGCAGGCGGTGTATGGGTTGGGTTATGCTTACTTTAACACAGCAAATTATGCACAAGCCTTGGCTCAATTTCTACAGTATACCAGTCAGCATCAGGACTCAACACCCACCGCATGGCTGCAAGACGCACTGGTTCGATCGGCTGATTGTTACTATGTTGCCAAAAATTACAAACGGGCTCTTCAATGCTACGACCAAGCTCTTCAATACTACCCTGCACACGTACATTATCAAAAAGGCGTGATTTATGGCATCTTAGGCAACAAATATGCTGCTCAGAGTAGCTTTCAGGCCATTTTCGATGACTATGCTCACACGGTGTATTATGAAAAAGCATTGTTCGAAGTTGCCCACATTGATTTTTTACAGAACAATTACCCACAGGCTATTGAGAAGTTTACGAAGTTCATTCAAAAAAAACCACACAGGACACTCCTGCCTGACACACTTCTGAGTCGAGCCACTGCCTACGTCAATCTCGAGCAATATGACCAAGCTACACAAGACTACGAGCGGCTCTTAAAAACATATCCCAAGCATCCCAATGCACAGAGCGCCCTCTTGGAGTTGTCTAAAATTTGTATGCTTGAAGGCGAGTCCGAAAAGTTCAAGCAATACCTAACCAACTACCAAGCTACCAATCCTGATCCTGACGCCTCGGAAAAAGTAACATTTGACACTGCTAAGACCTTGTTCTACGACCAGCGCTATGAGGATGCCATTGAGCAGTTGCAAGGACTTGTGGTACGTTATCCTAAAAGTAAGCTGGTGCCGGAAGCTATCTTTTTGGGAGCAGAAGCCTATTACCGACAAGGTGATGTACCAAGCGCTTTGAAACAATATCAAATTGCACTAAAGGAATCTCAGACACCTTTTTACAACAAGATTTTGTTACGGATAGGCGCCCTGGCATACAAGCAAAAAGATTTTGTGCAAGCCCTCACCTACTACCGGAAGTTGAAAGAATGTGCCCAGAGCAAAAAAGAAAGCTATTGTGCCCTAGTAGGCATGATGAAGGCAAGCCATGCACTGCAACGTTATGAAGAAGCACAACAATATGCCTCACTGATCATAGAAAAAGGCAACCTGACTGTCAATGCTACTAGCGAGGCGACACTTTTTCTGGGCAAAGCAGCTATGCAGCAGGGAAAGCATGAGGAAGCCCAAGCCTACTTCACACAGATTGTGAAAAACACCCAAGACGGTCATGCAGCCGAAGCACAATACTTGCTGGCCCAGCTGCACTACGAATCCCAAGAATACCAACAATCGCTTGAAGCACTTTTTGAACTCAACAAGCGGTTTCCTGCTTACAAAGCATGGGCGAATAAGAGTTTTTTGCTGATCGCAGAAAATTACTTGGCCCTAAAAGAAGACTTGCAAGCCAAGGCCACATTACGGTCTATCATCGAAAATGCCGAAGAAGAAGCTATTGTGGCCAGTGCCAAGCAAAAGCTAGAAGCGTTGACACAAAGGGTAGGACTTTCAGCCCAGCCATCTGATACCGAGGAAGGGCTGCTCGAAGCAGATAGTGAATTGAATACCTCAGAGAATTAAATAGTCCTGCAAGGCCTTCAAAACACCTGCTAGATCGCGTACACGCATTTCCATAAAAAATAACAAATTTGTTGTAATTAATACGCAGGTGTATTACACTTGTTTCAATACGTTTTCACATGTAATTAAGGCTATAAGTAAACTTTAACCTAGCAACCCATGAAACATATTCTATCGAAGAAAGAACAACGAGAAGTAGTAGGTTTACTACAACTGGGCACCTTCTTGGAGTACTTTGACCTCATGCTTTTTGTGCACATGGCCGTGTTACTCAATGAGCTCTTTTTCCCTAAAACAGACCCGCATACGACTCAGTTGCTGCAAGCTTTTGCATTCTGTTCTACCTTCTTACTTAGACCACTAGGAGCTTTACTATTTGGCTATATAGGTGATCGGATAGGACGGAAAGCCACTGTAGTAATTACTACCTTCATGATGGCCATTTGCTGTTTTGTAATGGCTACTTTGCCCACCTATGCACAAATAGGTATTGCTGCTTCATGGATTATAACGTTATGTCGTATTTCACAAGGTCTATCTTCCATGGGTGAGGTAATTGGTGCGCAACTGTATTTAACAGAATCATTTAGCCCCCCCTATCAGTTCACGGTTGTAGCACTTATAGGCTGTTTTGCTGCTCTCGGGTCAGTTGCTGCCTTAGGTATAGCCACATTAGCTACTACTTACGAATTCAGTTGGCGACTGGCCTTTTATACTGGTGCAGGCATCGCTGTTGTTGGGTCTGTTGCCAGAAATAAGCTTAGGGAGACTCCAGAGTTTGTCGATGCAAAGCGGGAAGTTGATAACTCAGTTCGAGAAGGCTGGAAATCCAAAGAAGAACTCGCCTATATCATTCCTTACCATGAAAAACCTATCAAAAAAACATCTTTAGCCTATTTCCTCATCCAGTGTATTTGGCCAGCTGTTTTTTACTTTGCGTATATACACTGCGGAAGTATTCTTAGGGGTAGCCTAGGATATACGGTTGAGCAGTGCATTTCACATAGTCTAAAGCTTTCTTTTATGCACTTATTTGCCACCTTGGTGCTGAGTTTTCTAAGTAGCAAAGTATACCCTTTGCACATCCTAAAGTGGATGTTAGGTATATTCTTAACTCTGATTCTGGTTGCCCCTATACTTCTGAACCATATCCAAACGCCTAGTCAATTGCTTGTACTACAAGGGGCTATCGTAGTCCTTGCTCCTTATGATCTGGTGGCTGCTCCTATTTTTTTCAAGCATTTCCCCATCTTTAAGCGCTTTACTTACACAAGTATGCTGTATGCGATATCCAGATCGCTTATCTATGTTATTACTTCTGTCGGACTTGTATACTTGTCTAAGTACTTCGGTAGCTGGGGTATATCGCTTTTGATGTTGCCCTTGGTTGTAGGTTACGGCTGGGGCGTACTTTATTTTGAGAAGTTAGAGCGAGCAGCCGGGAACTATCCTACCAAAGCTTCTACACAGATCTAAAGGAAAGCTCTAACTCGTATTGATGATCTGGGTGGGTGCTTCTTATGTTGCCCTGTGATCACTGTGCCCCAGGCACCTATTTTTAGAGACTTTTCCGCAGAGAAAATGTTATCTTGGGAGCTTTGTTGGTGTGGCGTTGTATCCATAGGCAATCA
>DCSL01000048.1:12469-13021 GCA_002325615.1 Amoebophilaceae bacterium UBA1467 | reverse complement strand
TAATGTATTTATAAAAAGCAGGGGCAATGTCAGCAATCAGGCATCTTGGATTGGAGGTCCCAAAATGGAGTCTCTTGATATGGTCAATGAGTTCAATGCTTGCAAAAAGAAGAGTGCATCTGGTTGATGACTGGAAAACGATTTATGATTAAACGCATCTGGATAAAGACACCTTACAAACCCGACGTCCTGGTTAGTTGGCATGGCGCTTGCGGGGCCGTGCTATAGCAAACTGTGAGCTTGACGTAGTATATTACCTTACAAACATCCACACAGTTCACAAAAAGAAAATAAACAACCCCTTCAGATAGCGTCTCACTGGGTGTAATACACCCTTTTCACCCGTTCGCTCACATTCGTCAACACTTCATGAGGAATAGTGGCCATAGTAGCAGCTACCTCAGCAATAGGCCATTCCTTGCCAAAGATGATGGCCTCATCACCCTCGGCAGCAGGAATATTGGTTACATCCACCATGCTCATATCCATACAAACATCACCAACAATAGGAGCAACATGGCCATTGATCCATACACTTCCTTGACCATTGCC
>DCSL01000048.1:6874-12415 GCA_002325615.1 Amoebophilaceae bacterium UBA1467 | reverse complement strand
CATACACTTCCTTGACCATTGCCCAGCACTCTCCTAAAACCATCAGCATACCCAATAGCAAGGGTAGCAAGCCGCATATTCCTTTTAGCAATACCGTGTCTTCCATAGCCAATAGTGGCTCCTTGAGGCATCATCTTGATTTGAGAAATAACAGTTTTAAGCGTACTCGCCACTTTCAGATGTTGCTGCACCTCCTGATTTACCCCAACGCCATACAGGCCAATACCCAATCTAACCATATCTAATTGGTACTCAGGAAAATGCAAAATTCCTGAAGAATTGAGCAAGTGTTTGATCGTATGAATACCTAGCTTTTGTTCTATATAGGTAGCCATCTTCACAAAAAGCGTAAACTGGTGCCTTGTGTACGCATCGTGTTGTTGGTCTGCAGAAGCAGCCAGGTGACTCATAATCCCCACTACATGTAAGGCCGGTGTGGCACGCAATACCTGCACGAGTGTACTGAGTTCTCTTTCCTCAAACCCCAGCCGGTTCATCCCTGTTTCCAGCTTCAAGTGTACGTTGATGTGCTTGTTTCGACTGGCTAGAAAATCACGCAATGCACACAGCAATTTTAGACTGTATACCTCAGGTGCTAGGTCATACGCAAGCAGCTGATCAAAGCTCTCCGGCGTAGGGTTCATCACCATGATGGGGAGCGTAATGTCATGCCCTCGTAACAAAACTCCTTCATCGGCATAAGCCACCGCCAGATAATCCACACGGTGATACTGCAGGAGGTGCGCAATTTCAAAGCTGCTACTACCGTATGCCAAGGCTTTGACTACGGCCATCAGTTGGGTGCCTCTAGCCAGCCTATTCCGAAAAAAATTCAAGTTATGGGTAATAGCATCTAAGTCTACTTCAAGAACGGTACTATGAATTTTTTGCTGTAACCGATCTGCCACTCTTTCTAAACCAAAACTTCTGGCTCCCTTCACCAGTATTAATTCGTTGCTAAACTTGTGCTGGATGTCCTCTTTGAGGAACTCCTCAGTGTTATCGTAGAAGTGTGTATCAAACGACGAAAAGGCTGCAGCATGTGCGGTCAGCTCTTCACCTATGCCAATGATTCGATCTATCTGTTTGGCTTTGAGCAGTTGTGCAATTTGAGGATATAGGTTTTCGGCTGTTATACCAGTTTCTAGCAAATCAGACAGCACTACCGTTCTTCTAGGAGCTTGCTTTTGTTGAGCCATAAAGTCTAACGCCACCCGAAGGCCCACTAAATCGTTGTTGTAGGTATCATCAATCACCTGGCAATTGTTAACGCCTTGCTTCAAAGTCATACGCATGGGTAGGGCTCTGAGCTTCGTAAGGGCTGCTTGTATCATTGCTGGGTTGAACCCTTCTTGCAGTAGAAAAACAATACAATGGATAGAATTTTCTACAGAGACATTGTCTTGAAATGGCAAGATAAAGGCGTACTGCTGCTGCCGAGTGGTTACTATAAGTTCTGTTTGCTTATCTGTGATTAATAAGCGCTTTTGGACCTTGTAATCAGCGGCACCATCAAGCAAAGACCAGGTCACCAAGTGTGCTTTGTTGTGGTAAAGCGCCATCAATACTTGATGGATAGGCGTGTGGTCTATACAATAGTAAATCTTTTGACAATTTTTGAATAGCAGGGCTTTTTCTTTGATCTTCTGCTGCTGGGTGGCAAAACCTTCGTCATGCGCTGAGCCTATGTTGGTAAACATTCCGACAGTAGGCTTAAGGATCGTCTCTAGTTTGGCCATTTCTCCAGGCCGGGAGATGCCCGCCTCAAAAATACCATACTGGTGCGTGGTGCTAATTGACCAGACTGAACGTGGCACACCTATTTGGGAATTATAGCTTTTAGGACTTCGGGCCACAGCGTACTTCAGAGCTAAAATCTGGCTGAGCCATTCTTTGACAATGGTCTTTCCGTTACTGCCTGTAATAGCTAGTAGGGGCAATTGATATTGACTCCTGTGGTAAGCAGCTAGCTGCTGCAAAGCGGCAACACTATTGGCTACTTGGATAATGTTAGCGTTTTTTAGATGCTTGTAGATAGCCTGGTCTCCCTGCTCCACCACAAATTGGTTGATGCCTTGCTCGTAAACCATGGGGAGAAACTGGTGACTGTTGTGGTGCTGGCCCCGCATAGCAAAAAAGAGGCTACCAGAGTCTGTAAGAAGCCTTCTACTATCCAGCAAGAGGTGCCTGATAGGCTGTTCTGAAACGTACTGAATTATTTTTCCTCCTGTAATAGCCGGCAATTCGCTGAAAGAGACCATGCGGGGAGTTGTTAGTTAGAAAATTTCTTGAAGAATAATGTATGAGCTAAATGTGCACGAGGCCAATCAATAACCTGGCGACTCACTTATTCATCAACGATGACGTAAAGGTCTTCTGTCTTCTTTTTCATGAAATACTTTTCTCTAGCAAACTTCTCTAATAAGTTCTCATTACTTGCCAGTTTCTTTCTGTCTTGCTGTATTTTTTCTACTTGTTCTAAGTAGTAAGCCTTTTCTACTTCTAAGTTCCTAAGCTTATTCCGTAGCCTATACTGTGTGAAGAGGTCCTCCGAGTCGAAAAAAAGCATCCATAACAGGAAACTAAATCCTAATAGAAAGTAGGGGTTCTTCGCCCACTGAGGCGGTTTTTTCCACATGGTATGCATAGGCTTTGGTCATTTTTTAAAATGGCTTACCGGCAAATTTTCCGTGCTCACCCAATGCTTCCTCAATGCGTAATAGCTGGTTATATTTTGAGGTTCTATCGGAGCGAGAGACAGAGCCCGTTTTAATCTGGCCAGTATTTAAAGCCACGGCCAAATCTGCAATAGTAGTGTCTTCTGTCTCTCCAGAACGGTGCGATACAATACTTTTGTAAGCATTCCTGCTGGCTAGTTGGACTGTCTCCATGGTCTCACTGAGTGTGCCTACTTGATTCATCTTAATGAGAATGGCATTGGCTACCTCCGTATCAATTCCCTGCTGAAGTCTTGCTACACTGGTTGCAAACAGATCATCTCCCACAAGTTGAACCCGGTCGCCTACAGCGGCAGTCAATTGTCGCCAGCCTTCCCAATCATCTTCTGCCATGCCATCTTCAATAGAGAGAATCGGATATTTTTGTAGCCAGTCTTTCCAAAACGCTATGAATTCCTCAGAAGAGCATTTTTTACCAGAGGTTTTTTTAAAGTGATAATACTTTTCTTGTGGATCATAAAACTCAGAAGCAGCGGAGTCCAATGCAATGAAGATGTCTTCTCCTGGCCGATAGCCTGCTTTTTCAATGGCTTTTAACACCAATTCTATAGCTTTTTCATTAGAGGCAACACTGGGAGCAAAGCCGCCTTCGTCACCGACATTAGTAGAAAGCTCATTGGCTTTCAAAAGCTGCCCTAGATGCTGAAACACCTCTACACCTATGCGCAAAGATTCGGAAAAACTAGCTGCCTTCACAGGCATAATCATAAATTCCTGAAAATCGATAGCATTGTCTGCATGCGCACCTCCATTCAATACATTGATCATAGGTGTCGGTAAGGTGTTAGCATTCACACCTCCCAAGTAACGGTATAAAGGCATCCTAGCTGATGCTGCTGCTGCTTTGGCTATTGCTAGAGATACACCTAATAGGGCATTGGCTCCTAACTTGGACTTATCAGACGTACCATCTAGGGCTAACATGAGTCGGTCTAAGTGACCTTGTTCAAAGACTGAAATTCCCACAAGGGAATTTTTTAATATACCTTTGACATGATGAATCGCTTTCTGGACACCCCTCCCTAGGTATCGTGGATTATCTATATCACGCAGTTCAGTTGCTTCATACCTACCTATAGATACTCCTGAGGGCACAGCAGCCGTTCCTATGGCTCCATCTTGGGCCCATACCACTACTTCGATGGTGGGATTGCCTCTGGAATCCAGAATATGCCTTGCATGGATGTCTTTGATCTTACTCATGGTATTGTAGATTACGGCCTTTTCGCTATGTAGCGGCATGCTCCCTAAAAGGGAAGGAGTATAGATGCCTAAAGATGGCTTTTATTGCCACTAAGAAGCATAAAAAAAGGGTCAGACACTGATGCCTAACCCCCATGCTCACTTCATATTCATGCGTTCCTAGGCATTTTTTTCTACATCAATAGTTCCTTGGTTATCAATTTCGGGCATACTTTTTCCCTGCTCGCTAGTGTCTAGTTGAGAGTTTTCTGCTACTTGTAGTAGTTTTTCCTCGCCTTCACTGGCTTTGGGTATTGATGCTAAAACAGCTTCTTCATTAGTCGGGGCGTGGGGTTCTTCTTTTTTAGTGACGGCCTTTGTTTTGCTCCTCCTTGTCTTAGCTTTTTCTAGCTTGTTTCCTTTTTGGAGGAATTCGTTATAGTCTACCAGCTCGATCATGCACATTTCAGCATTGTCACCTAAACGATTTCCAAGCCTAATAATACGTGTATAACCTCCGGGTCTGTTCGCAATTTTAGGAGCAACGCCATTAAACAGTTCCTTGACAGGTACTTTGTCCTGAAAGTAAGAGAATACTACTCTTCTAGCATGAGTAGTGTCGTTTTTGACCTTTGTCAGGATAGGTTCTACAAACTTTCTCAATGCCTTGGCCTTGGCTAAAGTGGTATTAATCCGCTTATGTAGAATTAACGCCTTGGCTAGGTTAGCCAGCAAGGCCTTCCTATGAGCAGTTGGCCTACTCAGGTGGTTGAACTTTTTTCCGTGTCTCATCCTTTTCTATAGTCAAATATTATTGAAAACTGAAAAATTATTACTGGGAAAGTGCTTGATAGGAGGTCATAAGCTTATACTTCATCTAGTTTGTATTTAGACAGATCCATACCAAAATTTAGGTTTTTACTCACCATTAATTCCTCAAGTTCTTTGAGTGACTTTTTACCAAAGTTTCTGAATTTTACCATGTCTGAAATTTCTAATCCCGCTAGATCACCCAAGGTTTTTACCTCTGCAGCCTTGAGACAGTTGAATGCCCTAACAGACAAGCCAAGTTCAGCAAGTGGCGTTTTGAGTAGTTTTCGCACGCGTAGAAGTTCTTCATCTACGATTTCTATCTCTTCATCGCTTGATGCTTCTAGTACCATATTATTATCTGAAAACAGCAGAAAGTGCTTGATAATAAGACTGGCAGCACGCTCCAGTGCTTGCTCAGGGTGAATAGAGCCATCGGTTTGTATATCGATAATCAGCTTTTCGTAGTCTGTCTTTTGCTCTACTCTAATATTCTCCACTTTATAACTGACTTTCTTAATAGGTGTAAAAATTGCGTCAATAGGGATAAGACCAATGGCTGCGTTAGCGGGTTTATTTTCCTCCGCAGGAATATAGCCTCTTCCTTTTTCCACCATGATTTCTAGCTCAATATTGGCAATTGGATCAAGGTGACAGATAACAAAATCAGGGTTCAGTATTTCCAAAGCTGGCGTGAACTTTGCAATGTCACCTGCTTTGAACACTTCTTGCTTCTTTATTGAGATACATATCTTGTCATTTGCATTGTCAGCTATTTTTTTAAAGCGTACCTGCTTCAAGTTGAGTATTG
>DCSL01000048.1:0-6812 GCA_002325615.1 Amoebophilaceae bacterium UBA1467 | reverse complement strand
CTACTATGTCTTCCACTACACCTTCAATGGTGGAAAATTCGTGTTGTGCGCCAGGGATTTTGATGGATGTGATTGCATAACCCTCCAGCGAAGAGAGGAGCACCCTTCGCAGGGTATTCCCAATAGTGACGCCATATCCTTTTTCAAGGGGCTTAAAAGTAAAGGTGCTATAAAAGTTGTCTACTTTTTCCATCGACACTTTTTCAGGCATTTGAAATACTATTGCTGACATTGTGTTATTCTTTTTAAATCCCCAAAAATAAGAAGTACTAATACCTATCTAGAGTACAGTTCAACGATACTCTGTTCATTAATTTTTTCAGGAATTTCCTCCCTGGGTGGCAGGGCCGTAAACTTGCCCCTCATTTGTGCATCATCCCACTCTAGCCACGTATAGCTTTTGTGTGAGGCAGTGATGTTTTCTTGAATTACTTCCAGTGATTTGGACTTCTCTCGTATTCCGATTAAATCACCTGGCTTTAAGGTATAAGAGGGGATATTGACGACTGCATCGTTGACAATGATGTGTTTGTGTAGCACCAATTGCCTAGCAGCCCTTCTTGTAGGCGCTATGCCTAAACGATATACCGTGTTGTCCAAGCGTGCCTCTAAGAGCTGGAGCAAGATTGCACCTGTCACCCCCTTCTTTCTAACTGCTTTATGAAAAAGGTTCGCAAACTGTCTTTCCAACAACCCATAGGTATACTTGGCTTTTTGTTTTTCCATGAGTTGCAGTGCGTACTCCGATTTTTTTCTGCGAATCTTGCCATGTTGACCTGGAGGATAGTTCTTTTTCTGCAGAGCTTTGCCGTGACCAAAGATAGGATCATTGAATCTTCTTTCTACTTTTGCTCGGGGACCTCTATATACTGCCATGCTTTTTCCTGTTTATTAAATAAGGTTAAGGGCGTCTACGTTTCGGGGGCCTACAACCATTGTGTGGCAAAGGCGTAACGTCTTTGATAGCTGCCACTTCAATACCTGCTTCCTGGATGGTTCTTACAGCAGACTCTCGGCCAACACCCGCTCCTTTGATATACACATTCACTTTCCTCAGTCCCAGCTCATGGGCTACTTTAGCACAGTCTTCCGCAGCTTTCTGTGCTGCATAAGGAGTATTCTTCTTGGAGCCTCTAAAGCCCATCTTACCAGCAGAGGACCATGAAATCACTTGACCAGCACCATTCGTCATAGAAATAATGATATTGTTGAAGCTGGCTTTAATGTGTGCCTGCCCTGTTTTGTCGACTTTGACGACCCTCTTCTTAGCCTTGTCTTTCTTTGTCTTTGTCATAGTACTTACTGTATGCTTGCTCAATATCGAGCTTTCGGGAGGCAGCCTCTAAGGCAGGTAAAGTCTTTTATAACTTCCCCTGGCTGATCCCCTACTTAGTGACTCTCTTTTTACCGGCAACTGTCTTGCGTTTGCCTTTGCGCGTCCTTGCATTATTTTTCGTCTTTTGTCCTCTCACCGGCAAGCCCACCCTATGCCTTTTGCCTCGGTACGATCCAATATCCATCAATCGTTTGATATTCAAGCGTATTTCAGAACGCAGTTCCCCCTCCACTTTGTATTGCTCACTAATGGCTGTTCGAATCTTTTTTGCTTCCTCGTCGGTCCAGTCTGCCGGATGCTTATCTCTATTGACTTTCGCTGTTTCGAGAATCTTATTTGCTAAGCTGCGTCCAATACCAAAAATATAGGTAAGGGAGATTTCTCCCCGTTTATTGTCCGGAATGTCTACCCCTAATACTCTAGCCATGCTTATCCTTGTCTTTGTTTAAACTTTGGGTTTTTTTTGTTGATCACGTATAGCCTTCCTTTCCTGCGTACGATCTGGCAGTCACTACTACGTTTTTTGACAGATGCTTTTACTTTCATAACTGAAGTTGTGTTATTTGTACCTGTAAACGATGCGCCCTTTGGTCAAGTCATAAGGAGACATCTCTAGCGTAACTTTATCTCCAGGCAATATCTTGATATAGAACTTTCTCATTTTTCCAGAGATATGTCCCAACACTAAATGATCGTTTTCTAGACGGACCCTGAACATTGCATTGGGAAGAGCTACCTCTACAATACCATCTTGTTTGATCGCTTCTTGTTTAGCCATACTAAAATTGGAAGACTTCTTCTATATACTTGTAAGTCGTCAGGATCTCAGCCTTCTTTTCTAATACTGCCACCGTATGTTCAAAGTGTGCGGTAACTTTTCTGTCTAAAGTCCTGAATTGCCCCCCTTTTTCTTGCACAATTTGTGGTTTCCCTAAGTTAATCATAGGTTCTATGGCTAGCACCATGCCGTGCTTAAGCTGCGTGCCATGGCCTCGCCTTCCATAGTTGGGCACTTGTGGCTCTTCATGCAATTTTCTTCCCACACCATGCCCCACTAGTTCTCTTACTATTGAATAGCCATAATGTTGCCCATGATGTTGAATAGCATGGGCAATATCTCCTATCCTATTCCCTGCTTTGGCTTCATCAATGCCACAGTACAACGCTTCTTTTGTTACCTGAAGCAGACGCATCACTTCACTACTCACCGTACTTACAGGATAGGTAAAGGCTGCATCACTGTGAAAACCTTTGTAGTAGACTCCACAGTCTACGGAGATGATATCTCCCTCTTGCAGTATATAATCGCTGGGGAGCCCATGCACCACATAATCATTGACAGAGGTACAGAGCGTGGCGGGAAATTTTTTGTATCCCTTGAAAGAGGGCACTCCGCCACTATCTCTAATAAATGCTTCTGCCAGGGCATCTAATTCTTGGGTCGTTATTCCCGGCTTGATCCTCTGCGCAATTTGCCCATGCGTTCTACTTAAAATTTCAGCACCCTCTTTAATCAAGGCTATCTCGTCTTCACTCTTTACAAAAATCATGCGTCTAGCCTACCACAGTATTTTGAAAACGATTTTTCACCCTGCCAGACTTCATCAAGCCCTCATAGCGACGCATGAGCAAAAGACTTTCTATTTGCTGAAGTGTATCTAGCACCACACCCACCATAATGAGTAGTGAGGTTCCTCCATAAAATCTGCTAAACGCACTACTCACCCCAGCCATGTGCGCAAAGGCTGGCAAGATAGCTATTACTGCGAGAAATAAGGAACCTGGCAACGTTATTCTGCTTAAAATATTGTCTATAACCCCTGCAGTGAGTTTCCCGGGCTTAATGCCGGGGATAAAGCCGCTGTTGCGTTTCATATCATCTGCAATCTGAGTAGGGTTAATCGTAATAGCTGTATAAAAAAAAGTAAAGACAACGATAAGCAGGCTGAAGGTTACATTATACTGCCAGGTAGTATAGTCAGAGAAAGCCCTTCCTACAGAAGCAGCTATGTTACTTTTGTCTGACCATATACTTGAAATCAGTGCGGGAAGAAACATAAGAGCTTGTGAAAAAATGATAGGCATCACACCAGACGTGTTCAACTTGAGGGGTATGTACTGTCGCTGTCCGCCGTATATATTGCTATTGACCATTTGTTTAGCATACTGAACAGGGATTTTCCTGGTAGCCTGCGTAAACATCACTACGCCTACCACAATAGCGAAAAGTAGGAAGAATTCGATGATGAGCACCAGTGCACCACGAATGCCTCTAGACAGAATTTCGGAGAAAATTGCTCCTGGTAAAGAAGAAATAATACCAATCATGATGAGCATGGAGACACCATTGCCAAGTCCTTTGTCAGTAATGCGATCTCCCAGCCATACACAGAACATGGTGCCTGCAGTAAGAATAAGTATAGATGAACCTGTAAAAAAGGGCCTACTAATTACAATGACTTCCTCAGAAACTGCTGTAGAAAGGTAGGCCACTGCCTGAATCATGGCAATAAAGATAGTGAGCACTTTGGTAATTTGATTCAGAATTTTTCTGCCTGAATGACCCTCTTTTTGCAATCTTTGGAAATAAGGCACCGCAATGGTCAAAAGCTGAATGGCAATAGAGGCAGAGATATAGGGCATTACCCCTAACCCTAACACAGAAGCATTGCTAAAGGCTCCTCCTAAGAATGTATCTAGCAGTCCAAAGATTCCTTTTGCCTCACCTGTTAGCTTAGTAGGATCTATACCTGGCAAAACAACATAAGACCCCATACGAAATAGTAGAAGAAATCCGACCGTATTGAGTATGCGGACCCTTAGTTCTTCAATAGAGAAGATATTCCTTATGGTGTGAAAGAGTTTAGGCATGAACATTAATAGTGGTGGCTTGGCCCCCTAATTTTTCTATGGCTGTGCGTGCTGAAGCAGAGAAAGCATGTGCGCAAACATCGATCTTTGTTTTCAAAGCTCCGGTGCCTAATATCTTGTAGTGATCATGCTTACTGATGAGGCCATACCCGACTAATATTGCTGCGTCCACAGAGGCTAACCTTTCTTTTTCGGCCAATCTTTGGAGTGTTTCCAAGTTAATGGGCTTATAGGTAGACCTGTTAGGGTTCTTAAATCCATACCTAGGAAGTCGCCTTTGTAAGGGTAATTGCCCACCTTCAAAGCCTCTTTTTCGTTTGTATCCAGATCTTGACTGGGCCCCGTTATGACCTCTTGTGGCGGTGCCTCCTTTTCCAGAACCTTGTCCCCGACCCACACGCTTTCTATTCTTGACAGCACCAGGAGCAGGCTTGAGCGTATTTAATTGCATGACTATAGCTTTTCTATGGTAACCAAATGATTGATCCTGTTGATCATCCCTTGTATTTCCGGTGTAAGATTGTGCTCAATGCTTCTGTTGATCTTACCATGGTGCCCAAATCCCAGGGCCGTCATGGTACACTTTTGTTGCTTGTTAGAGTAGCCAATCAGGCTCTTTATTTGGGTAATTCTGACTCTAGCCATCGCTTATCCGTTAAATACTTGATCAAGGGTAATTCCTCTTTGGAAAGCTACAGTCACAGGATCACGCAATTGCAATAGCGCCTGGAAAGTTGCCTTGACTACATTGTGAGGGTTAGACGATCCTTTGGATTTAGATAGTACATTTTGTACGCCTGCACTCTCCAAAACAACGCGCACACCACCACCTGCGATGATTCCTGTACCTGGGGCAGCAGGTTTTAAAAATACTGAGCCTCCGCCAAATTTTCCCACCGATATATGGGGCACGGTACTGTGCAAAATAGGTACTCTAATGAGGTTCTTTTTGGCGTCTTCTACACCTTTAGTAATAGCGTTTGTCACTTCTTTTGCTTTACCTAGCCCATATCCTACTACGCCATTGCCATCTCCTACGACAACGACAGCTGAAAAGCTAAAGTTACGCCCCCCTTTGACTACTTTGGTTACTCGGTTTACAGAAACAACTTTTTCTTCTAGGTTGAAATCGCTTGCCTTTAATTTGTTCGGGGTCATGCTCACTAAAATTTAAGACCTTTATCTCTGGCACCTTCTGCCAAGGCTTTTACCCTGCCATGATAGAGGTATCCTGAACGGTCAAATACAACAGTTTTTATTCCTTTTTCGAGAGCTTTTTCGGCGATATTTTCACCCACCCTCCGTGCCTTACCTACGTCAATACCATGATCACCTAAAGCTTTTGAGGAGGTAGTGAGTAGTGTATGACCCTGCTCATCATTAATCAACTGTACATAGATGCACTTGTTGCTTTTGTAGATAGAAAGCCTAGGTATTTCTGCAGTACCTGTGATGGTCTTCCTAATCTTTTTTCTAATCTTTAGCCTTCGCTCGAATTTTTTATTTTTTACTTTCATGTGCCTGTTACAATAACTAATTAACCTACTTGGCAGTAGATTTACCTGCCTTGCGTCTAATTTGCTCACCCAAGAACCTAATGCCTTTGCCTTTGTAGGGCTCCACTTTTCTGAGCGCTCTGAGCTTGGCGGCTATCTGACCCACAAGTTGCTTGTCCGTGCCCTCTAGATACACAAGAGGATTCTTTCCCTTCATCATTTCAGCATTGACAACAATCTCTGTAGGAACGGCAAAGAATATGCCATGAGAATACCCTAGGCTTAGTTCCAGCACATTATTCTGTACACTTGCCTTGTAGCCCACACCTACTAGTTCTAGCGTTTTTCTATACCCTTCACTCACACCAATGACCATGTTTTGGAGCAATGACCTGTAAAGGCCATGCAAGGCTTTGTGCGTTTTTTGATTCAACTTTCTTTCCAGCACCACCACGTCTTTTTCTATCTTTACAGTGATGGCAGGGTCGATGAGCTGAGAAAGCGCTCCTTTGGGGCCGTTCACATGCACTACCCTTTCATTAGAGAAGGTTACTGTAACATTATTGGGCAGTTTAATGGGGATTTTTCCTATTCTTGACATGCTATATAACTTAGTAAACGTAGCACAATACTTCCCCTCCAATATTCATTTTCCTTGCCTCTTTGTTACTCATTATCCCCCTAGAGGTAGACAAAATAGCAATACCTAACCCGTTAATTACTTCAGGCAGGTTGTCACAACCGGCATATTTTCTCAACCCAGGCGTACTCACTCTTTGCAGCTTTACGATAGCTGGTTGTTTGGTACCAGGGCTATATTTAAGGGCAATTTTGATAGTTCCTTGGACATTTGCTTGGTCATCAAATTTGTAGTGCCTGATATAACCTTTCTCGTGGAGTACTTTTGTGATTTCTTTTTTGGTATTCGACGCAGGAATTTCTACAATCCCATGTCGTGCCTTGATAGCATTTCTGATTCTGGTCAAATAATCGGCTATAGGGTCCGTAATCATATCTTTATTTCTTTAGCAAATGTACAGGCTTGCAAGGTTACGCTTTTTTGTAAGTATATGCTACCAACTGGCTTTGGTAATACCTGGAATTTTTCC
>DCSL01000046.1:272-10538 GCA_002325615.1 Amoebophilaceae bacterium UBA1467 | reverse complement strand
AAGCATTGAACTCATTGACCATATCAAGAGACTCCATTTTGGGACCTCCAATCCAAGATGCCTGATTGCTGACATTGCCCCTGCTTTTTATAAATACATTACCAGATCCAAGTAAAATTGCATCCACTAAAACATCACGTCCTTTAATGTAATTGCTCTTGTCTTGCATGCCCCGATGCACACTTTGAGTAATTAATTCATTATAAATCTTGCTCTCCGGAGTGCTATCTATAACTCCTTGCGCACATCGTGAAAAGTCAAGATTTAGACCCGATGTATTCATGTTGGATCGTATAGCATCGGTAAAAACAGCGTTCACATTTTCTTTTTTCATGTCTTCTATAAATGGCTGTTCATCAGTTGTAATGAATGTAACAACATTGCTGAGTGGACGTCCACTCCTTTTGATAATTTTTTTGATTAAAGCTGAGCAAAACTCATAAGGCGGATGTTCAGGACCATCCTCACTTCCAGCCGAATGGTCATATTTGTCTGTGCCGCGGTAATGCAAGGTAATTACATATTTGTTGGCAAAATCGTGCTTGCGTTTAAAATCATCGACCATTTTCTGTATATGTGGTCGCAATTTGAAATACTGATACCAGATACGGTGAAATTCTTGAGCACGGTGCTCTATGCTTAAGGAAGTGTCCAAAGAAGCAGCGTTAAAAACTTTGATAGAGCAGCCTTTCATCCATAATGCTGTGTGTGCAAGCACAGGTTGCAGGTCAGCCGGCATTATTGCTTTCGCTAACGGGTGCCAATTAGTCCATTTTTTCCAATAACTCAGAGGTTTGTCTGTTTGGTTAATTGGTTCAAAGTAATAGCTAAATCAATCATACTCGTTGTAGTAAGGGTTATTAGCTATAAAATGTGGTCGGCCTTCTTTATATAAACCAGAATCCAGGAGAACTACCAACTTTTTCGTGGATTGCTCATATGTATGTATTAAATGGTTCACAATGGAGATGTTGGCGAAGAAACCACCGTTTTGGTGGTTTCTAAAAATAACGATTGGTGGTCCAGAAGGATCGTCATTTCTGTGTCCTATACAGGTGACTAGCATAATCATGCCAAGCATTCCTAAGGCTTTAGAGGAAACAATTTTTTTATATAGAGTATTCATTTTTTGCTGCAGCATGTAAACCTTTGGTGAAGGTATAAGGCACCCCTCTAACTCATGAAGCTTTACGTAGCCAACCTCTGCTCGCTGGTCACGCCGGAGTTAGCAAAGTATCACAAAAAAAGCGAGTTCGTTGCGCCTAGGCCACTTAGTGAGTGATCCTGAGTTAACACTCAGGATTGGCTAAGGTCCTTTTTGAACCGAATGCATAAGCTAGGGGTATGCAACGTTGCGTTTGGGCAGTTTGGAACCGTCAACTCCATAGTGGGGGCATCATATTTCCGTGCTACGTGCAACATGCCTTCTTCAACAACATCTTGATGGACTACTTGGACAATATAGAGGCCATCTGCAGGGATAAGTTTGTGGGAGTTAGTTGAGACTAAGTGGGTGTTAAGGCTGCTCTTACAACTTGGATCTTGTTGTAGCATAGAACCGTTAATCTCATAAGGCTGTCCTAAATAGGCCTGTGCTTTTTCCACATCGCCTGCTAGCAACAGTTGCCTGATTTTCGTGGAGCTTACCGTTACGTTTTCAATCATTACCGGCAGCACTTCAATCACTGTAAAGCCATAATGGAGTCCTGCTTCCTGGAGTAGGGCAATGTTCCCTGCCCTGCCCTTTCCAAAACGATGATCATAGCCTACTACAAGCCGTTTCATCCCTATCTGTGCTATAAGCACCTGCTGAACGAAGTCTTGTGCGCTTAGTTGCGAGAAAGCTTGAGTGAACTGTATTCTCAGCAAGTGGTCTACGCCCAGCTGGGCCAGCATAGCTGCTTTTTCGTCAAAGGTAGTTAAGAGCTGGGTAGGGACTGGCTGGGTGTGTGCAAGGACCAGTCTTGGAGGAGGCCAAAAAGTAACCAAGATTGCCTCACCTCCTATTTCTTGGGCAACTTTGCAAAGTTGTCGAAGCAATTGTCGGTGGCCCAAGTGTACCCCATCAAAAGTACCCATGGCCACTATTGCTTTGCGAGGTTTCTGGAATGCTTTAATGCTTTCGTATATCTTCATGACGGTGGGTATGCGTTATGCATTCAGTTGTATGGCTTGAAAAGTGCTGCTACGTCATAGGCATCTTCTAGTTTAAAGGACCCAATACGTGTTCTACATAAGGCATTCAGATAAGCCCCTACACCAAGTTGTTTGCCGAAGTCGTGCACAAGACTCCGTATATAGGTGCCCTTCCCACAAGTCACTTCAAACTTGATACTGGGCAGGCTGATTGAGGCAACTACAAAAGAGCGAATGAAAACTTGCCTAGGGGCTAATATCATTTTTTGACCTTTCCTTGCCTTTTTATAAGCTCTTTCTCCACGTGACTTAATGGCCGAGTATGCCGGAGGAATTTGGCTAGTATAGCCTAAAAAGGTGGATGCTAGTTGGTAGATCGCTGATTCTGTAACATGCTCGTAAGGTGTTTCGCTATCAAAGTCTGTCTCTAGGTCTATAGAAGGTGTTGTTTTACCAAGGATCATTTCTCCGGTATATACTTTTTCCAAGTCTTGGTAATGGGCGATGATTTTTGTCTTTTTACCTGTGCAAACAAGCAACAACCCCGTGGCCAAAGGGTCTAGCGTGCCTGCATGCCCCACCTTCTTCACAGATAAAATTGAACGCAGCTTTTTCACCACATCAAAAGAGGTCCAATAAAGGGGTTTCTTGAGCGCCAGGACGGTACCCTCATCAAGATTGAGCTGGTCAAAAAAGGGAGGGGTGGGGTGAGATTCCCTAGTTGTCATAAGGTATTGAATACAATTTAGCGGACTTTTTTGTCCCTTTAGTACAAATCGTCTAATGACATATTTAAATACTTATTGATGGCCCGGTAGGTACCCATGAAGCTGATGAATACACCCAGCAACAGGATAAGTCCCAGTAGCATAAAAATTCGGATGGGTTCCTGGAGCTTAACAAGCGCCTCGATTTGTCGATTAGCGGCATACGATAATAAGACCAGAAAGATATTGGCTATTGTGCCGGCTATTAAGCCGATGAGGACTGCCCTACCCAGGAAGGGCCTTCTAATAAAAGCAGCGGTAGCTCCTACAAGGTGCATGCTTCTGACCAAGAAACGTTGGGAGTAGACGGCCAGCCTGATGGTGTTGTTGATCAACACGCTGACTACTACCAGCAAGATGACGGAAAAAGCAGCCAGCACAGTGCCTAGCCTAGCGATATTGCGGTTGACGGAGGCTACAAAACCGGCTACATAATCTACCTCAAAAACCCCGATGATAGCTTCTACTTCACGTTTGATTGCTTGAAGCTGTTGCCTACCCTGATAGCTGGGTGCAACATTGACCACATAGACGTCTCTTAAGGGGTTTTCATCTAATACTTGTAAAAAATTTTCTCCAGTTGCTTTGGTAAATTCCTGCGCAGCGTCCTCCTTAGAAAGGAATTTGAGCTGAGCATGACCGTTTTTCTTGAGCACAAAATCTTTTTTGCTCAGTAGCTGACTGATTCGTATGCTTTCACTTTCTGAAATGTTTTTGTGTAGATAAACCTGAATTTTTACATTCTCTCTGATAATATCCGTCAGCCTGGCTGCATGCAGCATGAGCAGGCCAAAGAGCCCCACGACCAATAAAGCTAGCGTGGTACTAAAGACCACATTGATCATGGGATAACTGCCTAGCTTGCTTTGTCTTTTGCGCCTGTAATGTGCCATGATTCGTTGCAATTCACGAGTACTTCACCCTGCCCGCAGCAAAATTGCCTAATCAAAAAATGACCAGCTGAGTCCTATGTCAAATGCCTTTTTTTGTCCAGGATAAAGTGGTGTCACAAAATAGCCAGGGGCTGGTGCGAGCCAGGATTCGTTACAGTGGCTGAATTTAAGAAATCCACTAAAGTTTTTGATCCTGAAATTAAGAAACAGGTCGATGACGGGGTAACTGTACACGGTGAATTCATCTTGGAGGTAAAATTGCTGTGTGATGGGGTCGTAGCCATCTGCCATGTATGAAGACTTCCAGTGTACGTCTATACCTGTTTCAAAGGTTCCATTGCCTGCATCAGTTGTGTCGGTATAGTATAGTCTAGAGTTGATTAAAAAAGTGGGCATGTTGAAGAGCTTAGCACTAGGCCCCAGGGTTTCGGCTGCAGTAAGTTCGCTATCCCAGTGAATGTGGGTTCCCAAAGCCAGCCCCAGGTCTGTACCCAACGTTACGATATCAGCATGTTTTTTTGTTTGTTTAGGTTCAGCAATCATGGTAAGTCTCTGCCAATTCTTATGATATTCTGGCCCCTTAAATTTGTGCTCAAAGTAGATATGGTTGTTGACCTTTGTGAAACTTACACGCGGTCTTAACTGGACCTTACTGCCTTCCAGGCGAACCCCTCCGCTGATTTGTGTGGCTGTAGGCGGTGTAAATTGCTGATCCCACTTGCGGTGATAGCCGCGGTAGCATTGTGACAGAAAAGAAGGTTTATGTCTGATATATTCACCAGCTAGGTCAAAAATGGCTCCTTCGTAGGCTACACGCGCTTTGTAACACCCTTGGAATAAATATTCTCCTCCTAGGTGCAGGAAGTCCGTATTGTTTGCCAGCTCATACCTCGTGTGCAGGCCTACATAGTGTTCATGCAGGTCTTGGTTATCATTTTCTTGTTGGGGCCTGAATTCAATCTTTTTGTGGCGGTAATAGCCACAATAGAACCAGTCTTGCCAGTCGCCTTTTATGCCCCATTCATTCTGGGCGCTCCAGAAGGTCGTGGTCGTATCAATAGCCTCCTGTGTATCTGTGCTCTCGTTCCCTAGGAACACCTTAGTTCTTTCAGGTAGCACATCTGCTTTAAACTGATGCTTATTTTTTTGGATCCCCAACTCGTGGTATGCCCAAAGCTGCTCTGCTACTGCCAACTGGTGGTACAGGTGGAAACGTTTTCTGGCATCGCTACTTTCTGGGTTCTTTTTGGGATCCTGAGTGAAAAGCCGGTTATACATATTTCTGCTTCCCCAGATCTCCTTTTTAGTAGTACGCCTTGTGCTGGTAACATTCTTTAGGTTGGTACCGTATACATCAGTCAAGATCCCGCCAGTTTCTCGTACACGGTGTTTTGCGATCAAGCCGTGCGCCAAGAGCTGATACTGGTCATGGTCTGTCTTGTAATGCGTAAAGAAATCCAGCCCATAGGCAATCACATTTCTATCCCCCCGCCCGTTGGGTATCCACTCTTTGTCTGTCATCATGTTCCGAAAGTTGGCCCCTATGTTCCAGTTAGGTGTTACATTGCGGCTGTGGCACACATCAGCATAGAAACTCCCAAAACGGGCTAGCATGACATGCATTTTGGAATAGGGCGACTTGGTATCATAGTATCTAAACTGATGAGGACTTCTGAAATAAATGTCATAAGCATGAAAGCCCGATGTAACCCCTATGTTATTAGGCATGACATAAAAAATGGGCTTGGTAGCTGTCCCATTGTTACCCAAGTTCTGGAGTTTGTTGCCATATTGTTGTACAAACGTAAAGCGATGCATCCCACGGATGCTCATATCGTCTGCAATAGCCTTGTATCCTCTTTGGTTGTATTGAATGTTTTCCTGTGTCGTAAACAGGGTGGTTGTAGCGTTATACACATCTTGTGGCTGGGCATCAAGATACTTCTCTTCCTGCGCTTGCGCAGTAGGTACGCCTATCAGAAAGACGAGCCAATGTATGTAGTTACGAAATGTCACGGCCAAAATTAGTGACAAAAAACGATGCCAGCCTCATGGAGGAGTCATAGAAGTGTTTTGTAGTGTCTGAAGTTCACCCTGCAAGGAGTAGCCAATGCTGTGAAGTCACTAAATTTGCCAGTTAATTCAATGGTTTGAACCCCCAACAACCAGTAGCATGACCAGGATAAAAGATATTGTGAATTGTATAGAGCACATAGCACCTCTAGCGTACCAGGAGAATTATGACAATGCAGGGTTGGTGATTGGGGACCTATCTGTTCCGGTGACAGGTGTGCTCATCTGTCTGGATATTACAGAGCCAGTGCTACAAGAGGCCAAAGCAAAAAACTGTAATCTTATCATTGCACATCATCCAATTATTTTTCGACCTATTAATCAACTCACTGGAAAGAATAATGCAGAAAGATGTATCACTTATGCCATCAAGCAAGATATAGCACTTTATACCCTCCATACTAACCTTGATAATGTAGCCCAGGGTGTCAATCGACAAATGGCACAAACACTGGGCCTGGAGAATCTATCTATTTTACTTCCAAAGCCGGGTATTCTGAGCCAGCTGACTACTTTTGTACCCCAAGCATCTATTGATCCTGTGCTCAAGGCCCTACATGCAGCAGGGGCAGGTCGTCTTGGCAATTACACCCACTGTAACTTTGTTACTACAGGCATGGGCTCTTTTCAGCCCACTTCAACAGCCAATCCTCATCTAGGAACGGCTCACCAGCCTGAAAAGGTAGAAGAAGGTAGGATAGAAGTGGTTTTTCCTGCACATCTAGAAACGCAAGTGCTTCGAGCCCTACACGCTACCCATCCTTACGAAGAAGTAGCGTATTACATCCATCAGCTTAAAAACACAGATGCCAGGGTGGGTGCTGGCATGGTAGGAGAGTTCTCCCAAACCCTTAGTAGCCAAGCATTTTTGGAATACCTTAAGGCCAAAATGAGGTTGATTTTTATCAGGCATACGGCACCCATAGCCCGCCCTATCAAGCGTGTGGCAGTGTGTGGTGGATCAGGAAGCTTCCTGATCCAAGAAGCCATCCTCAAGCAGGCAGATGCGTTGGTGACTGCCGACGTGAAGTACCATGATTTTTTCAAGGCTGAGGGCCAAATCCTCATCGTTGATATAGGCCACTACGAAAGCGAAGTAGGCACAAAAGTACTTATCCATACACTACTGTCTGAAAAATTTGCTAGTATTGTATTCCTGGAGTGTGAGACTGTGACCAATCCTATCTATTACCTTTAACACCTTAACAAGGTAACTGCTGCTACCAACATACATGGAGACCATTAAAAAAAAACTCAATGCTCTGCTCGATCTGCAAGCAATTGACTGCCAATTAGATGATATTGCTAGAATGAGGGGGGCACTCCCTGAGGAAGTAAAAGACTTAGAAAATGAATTAACGGCCCTACAGACACGTTCGTACAATACCCAAGAAGAGCTCGCCAATCTAGAGCAAGAAATTGTCACTCGGCGCGTGAGCATCAAATCACTAGAAGCCCTGGTCAAAAAGTACGAAGAGCAGCAAATGAGCGTACGAAATAACCGGGAGTATGATGCCATTACCAAAGAGATAGACCTACAAAAACTAGAAATTCAACTTGCAGAAAAGAGAATCAAAAGCGCTTACGAACGCATAGAAAAGCAAAAAATAGAACTAGAGCAATACCAAGTATTCATAGAGAAGAGTCAGCAAGTGCTGGCTGACAAGCAAGAAGCGTTACAGGCGCTGATAGGGGAAAGCGAGGGAGAAGAACAAAAACTTAATGAGCAGCGTAGAAAAGTGACACAACACGTTGATAAGCAGCTTTTGAAGGTATATGAGCGTATTCGAAAAAACGTTCGCAACAAACTTGCTGTTGTTGTTGTGAAGAGAGAGGCTTGTGGAGGATGTTTCAATAAAGTGCCTCCCCAAAAGCAGGCAGATATTAAGGAGAAGAGGAGTATTATTGTGTGTGAGTACTGTGGAAGAATCATTGCTGACGTTATTGTTCCACCAGAAGAAGACTGAAAGTACATGTCGGACGCCTCCTGTTCTGACTGCTCTCAAGTGTCTGTTTTTGGGGCTTCGTGTAGATCAGGCAGTCCTACCCTATCAAAAATTTATCCAAGAGTGCTTGTGCTTCTGCTAAACTGGTTGGCAAATCCTCATTAAAAAGTGTTACATCAAATTGCATTGCCAAGTCATTCTCGTTGGCTACCTTATCCATTCTGAGCGCTATATCTTCTTTTGACTCCGTCTTTCTCTTTCTTAGTCGTTCTGTTAACAATTGTAGCGAAGGCACTTTGACATAAACTGCCAGGGCGTTCTCTTTAAAATAGGACTTCAGCTTCAAGCCCCCTTGCACGTCCATATCAAAGACCGCTATTTTTTCTTCGGCCCATATATTTGCTACCTCAATCTTGAAGGTGCCATAATAGCTTCCTGCATACACTTCCTTCCACTCAATAAATGCATCTTGTACAATCTTATGTTTGAATTCATGCACTGATAAGAAGTAATAATCCTTACCATGGATTTCATGAGGACGTTTAGAACGTGTGCAGGCTGAAACAGAAAACTTTAGATTTGCATTGCTTTTCAATAAATGGTTAGCAATGGTAGTTTTTCCAGCTCCAGAGGGACCGGAGAATATGATAGCTTTATGTGGATTGTGTCCCATAGCGTAGAGGCGTTCCTTATTTTTTCTTTTGGTTGTATGTAGATTTTCACTTACTTCGTCCTCTTCATAGATATGCATGAAGCATGATAGGCAATTTAGTATCCTGATTTCTTGTTGCCTCCTAAATAGTTTGGGAGAACCCTCGCTATTTTCGATATAACCCTTTACGTCCAGGGAGTTAGGCTATCTAGGCCTTCTACATAGAAAATAAGTAGTTGCCTGCATAAATACAAGAAGCCATGCACCCAAGTAAACAGAAGAGATATTCATTAGAGGAACTCCAAGCATTTGAAGCGACCATCGTCGAAAAATTAGAGAAAGCAAATAGTGAGCTTAGGGCTATTCTGGAGGCTTTAAGTGGGAAAAAAGAAAATAGTACTGATACAAACATCAAAATGCTTGAAGACAGTGCCGAGGTAGCTGAGAAAGAAAACCTAAGCCAACTAGCAGCCAGGCAAAGGAAGTTTGTTGCAGAACTAGAGGCTGCTCTTGTAAGGATCAAGAACGGTACTTATGGTATCTGTATTGTGACGGGAGAGCTCATTGATAAAGCAAGGCTCAGTGTAGTTCCCCATACCAGGCACTCTCTTGCTGCCAAACTCTCCGACAAGAACGTGGTGCGCTAGTCAATGCGCGGAGGAGGGCATGGTAGCTAGCAGTGCCCCATTGTCCCATCTATGAAACTTTTCTCTAAAAAGATTGTGGAACAAGAACCACTTCCCAGAAGCATCCGGCTGAATAAATTCATCAGCAATGCAGGTGTATGTGCTAGAAGAGCAGCTGATATGCTTATTCAGGAAGGGCACATTACTGTCAATGGTCAAAAGGTGAATACGTTGGGGTACAAAGTAACTTCCCAAGATGTAGTCAAATACCGCAACAAAGTGCTAAGTACAAATAAGTGCATCTATATTTTGTTGAATAAACCCAAAGATTACATCACTACTACCAAAGACCCGAAAGGAAGAAAAACAGTATTAAATCTCGTCAAAAATGCTTGTCAAGAACGGGTGTATCCAGTGGGCAGACTCGACCGCAACACTACTGGCCTATTGCTTTTGACCAATGATGGCGCACTTGCTAAGCACCTGGCCCATCCTGCTAGCAATATCAAAAAGCTCTACCACGTTGTGCTTAACAAGCCGATTAGCAAAGCCGATTTTGAAAAAATAACGGCAGGCATAGCTTTAGAAGATGGCATTGCACACGTAGACCAGCTAGAAATAGTAGAGCAAGACCGCAGAAGTATTGGTTTGGCAATCCACATGGGTCGTAACAGAGTGATCAGACGTATCTTTGAGCAGCTCCGCTATGAAGTAGTGAAGTTAGACAGAGTTATGTATGCACACCTCACCAAGAAAGACCTGCCACGCGGTAAATGGCGCATGCTAACCCAGCAAGAGGTCAAGCACTTCAACTGCCCTACAAACACATAAGCATAAAAAATTTCTCGGTATACAAAGCCTGCTCTCAACCTGTCTTGATGTTAAGTTTAGAAACTAGGGGCACAAGGTCACCTCATTTTTAGAGGGAAAGGCGCACTTTTCTTGTCAATAGAGGCTTTGGTACTCACCAAGAAGGCCAAGCGCCTCAAGTATTGGAGCTGGATCGAGAACGCCCATGACTGTCCCTCCAAGTGATCACATACGTAGCACCTACAATCATCATACTGCCGAGTATAGTATAAAAGTTGGGTATCTCATGGAAAAGTATAAATCCAATTAGAAAAGCAAATAAAAGCCTTGTGTACTCAAAAGGGGCTAAAAAAGAAGGGCTCC
>DCSL01000046.1:0-214 GCA_002325615.1 Amoebophilaceae bacterium UBA1467 | reverse complement strand
TAACAATAATGAGTACTCAACCCCAATGCGCCACTGGAAGCCAATAAAAGCATGTCTCGCCCACTCAGTAACTGCCAGTGTGGGTAGCTGAGGCACCCAAAGATGGTAGTAAGTCCTAAGTTGGTGTAAATTATTATAGTGAGGCTACTATCCTGCTTGGATAGAATTTTAGCAACGATGGTACTACACCCTGCAAAGAAATTCGCCAGCAATG
>DCSL01000081.1 GCA_002325615.1 Amoebophilaceae bacterium UBA1467 | reverse complement strand
TGAAAATCATCCTTGATTTACTTTAAACCGAGTAGATGCCCTAGTTTTGCAACGGTTTCAAAATATAAAAACTATGAAGTTTCTGATCCAAGTAGTCTTGACGGTCTTGCTAAGTTATGCAGCAGAGCAATTTCTGCCCTGGTGGACCATTGGCATCTGTGCAGCCATAGTAGCCATGGGATTAACTTTGAATAAAATTACAGCCTTCTTGGGTGGTTTTACTGCCATTAGCCTGCTTTGGATGATAGTAGCTACTTTGATTGACGTACGTACTAATGCCATTCTATCTACCAAGATTGCTCCTCTACTAGGCTTTCAAAGTGCTACCTTGCTTATCTTACTAACAGGCTTGGTGGGAGGTATAGTGGGTGGTTTGGGTGCACTCAGTGGCCAACAGATACGCACACTCCTGATACAACAAAAGCCTGGGCCAGCCATGCGCAGGTATTGATTCCTTGATGAGCGTATGACCATAAACTAACGTAGTCGAAAGCACGACTCCCAAACAACATAATTTCTCATTTGTATACTCAACAAGTCAAAGAAAGTCTACATCCACATTATTGAGCGGGTATTTCATGAAATATTGGATGGCTTCTTGCACAGCAAGGCCTTCGAAAAGTACGCGATACAGAAGCTCGGTGATAGGTGCACGCATCTGATAGTGTTTGATGAGACTATGGATGGCCTTTACGGTATTAATACCCTCGGTAGTTTCCTGTCTTTGCATAAGCTGATGCAGTGTAGCACCCCGCGCAAGTTGGTAGCCTAGGGTATGGTTTCTGCTTAAACTGCTGGTACAGGTGGCGACCAAATCGCCAACTCCAGCTAGCCCCAGAAAAGGCTGCACACCGGCACCCATGGCTCGCCCAATGTAGACCATTTCTACGATGCCTCGACTAATCAAAAGACTTTTGGTATTCCCCCCATAGCCTAGCCCGCTCAGGCAACCTGCCCCAATGGCAATGATATTTTTTAAGACACCACACAACTCCACCCCCAACAAGTCTTTGCTACTGTAGACTTGAAAGTGATCATTATGCAAAAGGCGCTGTCCTTGTGCAATGACTACTTCCAAAGGGCTAGCCACTACCGTAGCAGCAGGCTGACCCTGAGCCAGTTCCAAGGACAAATTGGGTCCTGCTAAGCAGCCCACCTGGTGAACTACACTTTCTTCTTGGATCAATTCGCTCATGGTTTTCACATCTTCTCTGGTGAGTGTAGGCACACCTGAGCCAATGTGCTGTGGCCAACGTACATCCAATCCTTTGGTGCCGTGGATGAGCATATGATAGGACTTAAGCCAAGGTGCCAGCTGCTTCATCATAGTTCTGAATACCTCAGAGGGAACAATAGGAAAAAGTACGGTACATCGCTCAGCCACTTCTGCTAGGTGATAAGTCGTGGTAATATTAGGAGCCAGTGGGTAACCCCCAGGAGCACATGTTGGCTGTATATCTTCAGTAGCTTCTTGTCTATGCACATACAAGAGCACATCAGTATTGCGTGCCAATAGGTTGGCCACTGTTGTGCCAAAATTTCCTGCGCCGATCACGCCAACGTGCTCATGAGATGTGCTTTTCGAGGTCATAACCTTGAAGCTTGTTGTGGTAGTATAGTAAGAGACTCAAGTCTTGGGTAGTAATATCACCTGCCTGGTTTTGGAGCAAGGGTCTTCTAATGTGGTAAAGGCCCAAGTTAGTCAGCCCCTGCTGGACCATTGTTGCAAGGCTTTCTGTCTGCAAAACAGGTTCCATTTGTACCTCGCCTGCTTGGTGCAACTTGAGGATAACTGCTCTCAATTGAGCAAAGGTGTGTTCTAACGTTGCATAAGGGATCACCAACTTCTCAGGGGGTAGCAGCAGCAAAGCCTGAAAAGACAACCCTGCATGCTGCTGCTTCATAAGTACAAAAGCCGAAAAAGCTACCAAGTGGCTAGTAAGCACACAGTTGGTCTTGTAGTAGGCCTTGACAATGGACTTACCTAACAGTTTAGTATGGTTTTCATACTGTTTGCCAGCAACCATGGCTGTTTCTTCATCCAAGAATTGCTGGTAAGTATCCACATACACGCCCTGGGCATCACAACTATTGCCTGCCTCATCTACTGTATTGCCCAACAAGTCCATGGCCTGCCCAATAGATACGAATAGGCTGGAGTCTTTGGTAAAAAAGTTGGTGGCACGCTTGAGCAACTTGTGCGAAGAGGAAACTTGTGCGCTGTCCAATCCCTGGGCAGCCAAGTGGTTTTTAATCAAATGCGGTGCTTCTAGCACACAATGGTAATTAAGCACCACAGGCACTACAAACAGCTTGCGGGCAGTGCGGCCCTGGGCTTGATAGTTACGGCGCTGTGCCTCAAAGGCAGTTCCTAAAAGACCCAGCTTTAATTGTTGCTCTATAGCTCCTGAGCGGGAGCGTGTCCCCCCAGGATAGAACAGGCTGTGACAACCCCACTGTAGAGCCAAACTTGAGTAGGTTTTGAGTGTAGCCAGATAGGGCAGATTTTTTTTTCTTCGGTCTATTTTATAGGTGCCCAAATTGTTCATGAAGTAAGAAAAGAGCTTGCTGTTAAATAAGTTAAGCCCTGCACCGTAGATAAAATGCGGCAAACCTAAGGTGTGAATTACCCAAGCAATAACAAGCGAGTCAAGATGGCTAAAATGTGTTGGCACCATCACTAGAGTACCTATTCGGGCTAATTCTCTGAGCTGGGTAATGGCTCCCGTAATATGGATTTTCTCTTGAAGCCGGGCACGCATCTTCCATAGACTCCGTACACCTTTTAGGCGGATAGGGTTCAACAACTGTGCCAACGTGTAGGTAACAGCCCGTTGTGCTAACCGATAATGCGAGATACGAAACCTGCCTGTGATTTCATGGACATAACGCTTGACAACTTTGTGTAAGATTACTGGCAAGGCCACGTTACTTTGGCTTGCCAGAGCAGTGGCCAATGGCTCCCAAAAAGCTTCCTCATCAGGAGGGTCGGCTTTCCAAGGCTTTTTTTGAATGCGCATTAGCTCCATCTCTGCAGTCTTATGAAGCATAGCTCGCAAGGCATTGGCTTCTTGGTGCGTAGTCAGGAGGGCTTGGACCGACTCGTCAATCACGGCCTGCAAAAAGGCCTGACGCTGCTTGTTGAGTTGCACTACAGGCCAATCCCTAACTTGAGGAATGATGGGATTGTATGATTGTTTTTGGCGCATAGACTGTGCAGTTTTGTGGCAATAACGGGCCTGCCAGCCAAGGGAGCCTGTAAAGGACGGCAAAAAAATTCAAGCAGGCAACGTGGCCACAGCCTCGACTAATTGAGTAATGGAGAACATTTGTTTCTTTACCGAAGAGGTGGCATTTATGCTACCAGCCCCTGCTGAAACGGCTGCTTGGCTTCAAGCAGTCATTCGCCAAGAAGGCCATGTGCTTACGCATCTCAACTTTATCTTTTGCTCCGACCATTACTTACACGCCCAGAACATCCAGTACCTACAACACAACACCCTGACTGATGTACTGACATTTGACTATTCAGACACGCCTGGGACCATAGAAGGTGACATTTATATTAGCATAGACCGAGTAGCCGCTAATGCGAAAACTTGGCAGCAGTCTTTTATACAAGAGTTACAAACCGTGATGGTACATGGGGTGTTGCACTTACTCGGCTATGAAGACCAGACTCCAGACACCAGGGCGCTGATGCGCCAAAAAGAAGCTGAATACGTGGCTCAAAAGCAATGTTTACCCACTGCAGAGGAGACTTTACCTATGAGGTTGTCCGAGGAGCTGACTTAACTGCATGCCTCCGCAATTTGTTTTGCTTGGCTACTTCCCCCTATTTTGCAAATGCTGTAGCTGGGCCCTTGTTGGGGTGCCTCCTATCAAAAATTTGGCAAAGGAGTTAGCGGCTCAGAATGATACGCACAATTCAGCAACATGCTTCAGAATAGATACAAAGACAGGGGCAGAGAGAGGCAAAGAGAGAGGCAGAGAGAGAGTCAGAGAGAGAGGCAGAGAGAGAGGCAGAGAAAGAGGCAGAGA
>DCSL01000039.1 GCA_002325615.1 Amoebophilaceae bacterium UBA1467 | reverse complement strand
GTGGCGTTGTATCCATAGGCAATCATAGGCAACCATGAAACGATTTGTATTTTTATCGGTATGCTTCAGCATCGCCTCTGGTGTGCTGGGACAACAGCCTACCCCCGACAGTACATTCAAAGACGCTGAATTTGTCATTAAAAAAGAGCGCAAGCTCTTGCTGCCCGAAGCTGCCCGCTTGTTTGAAAGTGTGCCTACTTCGTCCTTTATAACAGATCTAATCAAGCCTTTGGAGTATGTGCTGCCAGACTTATTCCCTGAGTTTGATACGCTGCCTCGCAAGACCAAAATTTTGCGTGCCAGGCCAGATATTGTTACTAAGCTCTATGGAAACTATTTACAAGGCGGCTATGGCAATTTGCATACGCCGTTTTTGGAAGGATTCTTTGCTAACAAACGCCATTCGAAATATGCTTATGGTCTTCATATCGGGCATCTATCTGCTGGCAAAGAGTTCTATTTCGAAGAAACTCGTCATCTAATCCAGCTATACGGTAAGTTGTTTACTGAGAAGCTACGTCTGGCAGGGGAGATGGACTACCATAGAGATGGATATCAGTTATATAGTCCTGGAAATAGCACTGTGCCTCGGCGACAAACGCTCCAGCAGTTTACGGTGCGCAATACTTTAGGCAACTACATCCATGGAATGTTCAACTACCAAGTTGATGCTTCGTTCCATTACCTCGCTGGTGCTTACCAAGCCCGTGAAAATCAATTAAAATTCAATGGAAAAGGGGACTACATCCTCAATGATGCATTGACGCTGAAGGCTTTCACTGACCTTTACCTCACCAAGCACAGTGATACCACGGCAGTCCAACGCAATTTGTGGCGGCTCAAGCCTATGCTGTTCTTTCTGTTCAATAGTTTTGATGTGCAAGGGGGCGTTAACCTAGTCTATCAAGATGATGTATCCTATGCGTCCGACGCTGTAAACGTATATCCAGTTTTGGAAGTCAAGTATATCCTGCGTGAATGGCTGCAGCCCTATTTAGGCATTAGTGGTGATATGCAGCAGAATTCTTTACAAGGCTTCCTTCAAGAAAACCCTTTGTTAGCTCCCCAAGCAGATTTGCGCCACACCAACCAATGTTTTGTGTTTTATGGGGGGGCTAGAGGCGATGTTGTAGAGCAGGTAAATTGGCATGCAGGCTTTTCTGTAGGCAAGTACCAAAACCTCCACTGCTTGGTCAACAGTGATCAAGATCTCGGTCGGTTCGATATTCAGTACGATTCATCAGCGACGCTACTCAACACATTTGGCGAGCTAACCCATACCAACCGGGCTGAAACTTTGACAACGCGGCTAAGGGGCGATCATTTCCGTTACACGCTACAAGAACTGCCCAAACCTTGGCACAGACCCCGTTACCAGCTGGATCTACTCAGTACCTATCGCTTGCACGACAAGTTTATGTTTAGGGGCGTCATGTATTGGATAGGGGGGCTAGAGGCACAGAATGCGATGACCAAAGCACCTGTGGTGCTAGATGATGTGGTTGATGTAGGTTTGGGCATTGAATACTTGTTTAACTCTCGCTTTTCCATTTTTTTTGACTGTCAAAACCTCTTAGCCAGAAAAAATGAGCGGCACCTCCATTATCCTGCCCGTGGCTTCCACGGTATGCTAGGGCTTACTTATGGGTGGTAATGTGCCCACGTTGCTTATTTTTTCCTAAAAACCAGCTTAATCGGTACCCCTTCTAAGTCGAAATGGCTACGAAGCTGGTTCTCTAAATAGCTCCTGTAAGGGGGTTTTATATACTGCGGCAGGTTGCAAAAAAAAGCAAAAACAGGCGTGTAGGTAGGTAGTTGCGTAATGTACTTTATTTTAATGTACTTGCCCTTGACAGCAGGTGGATTGTATTGTTCAATGGCGGCCAGCATCACTTTATTAAGCACTGAAGTAGCAATCTTCTTTTTTCTGCTTTCGTAGACCTGCAGAGTTTTTTCAATGGCCTGGTAAATTCGTTGCTTTTTCACTGTTGATATGAACAGAATAGGCATATAGTCCAGGGGCGCTAGCTTTTTAAAAAGCTCCTTTTTGTAAGCCTCTGCTGTATGACTATCCTTCTGCATCAAGTCCCACTTGTTGACCAAGATCACCAAGCCTTTTTTGTAACGGTGTGCCAATGAGATCAGGTTAATATCTTGGCCCTCTAACCCCTGCGTGGCATCTAGCATGATGATACATACATCAGCCTCTTGCAAAGCACCGATGGCCCGAATCACGGAATAGAACTCGATGTTTTCTTTTACCTTTGCTTTTTTCCGAATACCCGCCGTGTCGGTTAAGATCATTTGCTTGCCATACAGCTTGTAAGTAGTGTCAATAGCATCTCGGGTAGTGCCAGCGAGGGGCGTGACAATGCTGCGCATTTCTCCTAGCAACACATTGAGAAAAGATGATTTGCCCACGTTGGGCCTGCCTAGGATAGCGACTTTTGGTAGCGACTCTTCCTCTATTAAGTCCTTGTCCTGGAAATTTTGGATAACCGCATCAAGCAATTCTCCCGTACCTGTGCCACTAGCTGCCGAAATAGGGTAGGGGACTCCCATGCCTAGTGGATAAAAATCATGCATCATTAGTGCGGTAGGGACATTGTCCGCTTTGTTCGCTACTACCAGTACAGGCTTGCAAGTAGCTCGCAGTACTGCTGCAAAATCTTTGTCCAAGCCTGTGAGCCCATCTTTGCAGTCTACTAAAAACAAAATGACGCTCGCCTCGTCAATGGCTATCTGGACTTGCTGGCGAATAGCACTTTCAAATATATCGTTGCTGTTCTTCACATACCCTCCTGTATCTATGACTGTAAAATGCTTGTCTGTCCACTCTGCATAGCCATAGTGTCGGTCACGCGTGATTCCGCTTTCGTTATCCATAATCGCCTTACGCTGCTCGACCAGTCTGTTAAACAGCGTCGACTTGCCCACGTTAGGCCTGCCTACAATTGCTACAATATTTGCCATCAGGACACAAAATTAAGGTTGGGTGCTAAAAAAAGTGATTAATGATAGGCAATGTATAAGGTAACCATACATATCCTATTAGCTCGCACGCTTGTCCGTATTTGGCATGTGAACAACTTGTGCACATATCTTTTGGTTTAGCAATAGAGTTTCTAGTTGTGTACTAGTGATCATTTATTAATCGTTAAGTGTATCCAAATTGGCGAAGGAGCTGCGATTTTGTGCGCCAATCAGGCGCTACCTTCACGTGTTGTTCTAAGAAGACTTTCTTCCCTAAGAACCTCTCCAGGTCGTGGCGGGCTTCTATGCCTACCTTTTTCAGGGCATGCCCTTGTTTACCAATCAGGATGCTTTTTTGGCTTTGTCTTTCTGCGTTGATGATGGCACTAATCTTTATGAGCTTTTCTTCTTCCTTAAACGCATCAATGACTACTTCAACACTGTAAGGAATTTCTTGATGGTAGTTACGTAGTATCTTTTCACGGATAATCTCTGCAGCAAAAAAACGCTCAGGCTTGTCCGTAAGCATGTCTTTGGGATAGTAAGCGGGGTGTTCAGGCAAGCAGGCCAGAATATGTGTAAAAACTAGTGCTGTGTTGTAGGCCTGCAAGGCAGAAACAGGAATGATTGCATTGACTGATACATGGTTAGACCAATATTGCAGCACTTTTTCTAGGGCCACTTTACCTATCAAATCTACCTTGTTGATGAGTAAAAAAACAGGGGTGGCCCTCCGGTGAAGCAGCTTTGCACTGAAATCAGTGGGGAGCTCTTGATCGTGTACATCCACCACCCAAAGTAACGCATCTGCGTCTACTAGCGAACCGCGGACTACTCGCATCATGGATCGCTGCAACTCATAGTTGGGGGTAATGATACCTGGCGTGTCTGCGTAAATGACCTGAAAGTCATCTCCACTCAAAATGCCTGCTATGCGGTGGCGTGTAGTTTGTGCCTTGGCCGTGATAATGGAGAGATTTTTGCCCAGCAGCACATTCATTAAGGTAGATTTTCCTACATTGGGCTTACCAACGATGTTCACAAAACCAGCTTTGTGGGGTAATGAGGTCATATAGGAATAAAAAATCTAATAATTTTATGGCAATCTACGTCAAAAAAATTACCTTTGCAGGCGCAGCGTCGGTTGACTTACGAAGCTTTGTTGATTGATCGAAATGCTCTATGATAACTATCAAGAAATGTTAGCAATCAAGAGCTGCTAAGTAAGCTGGGTTAATCAATCGATCAAGCGTTCAAGCAACCCTTAGATTGCGGGGTGGAGCAGCGGTAGCTCGTCGGGCTCATAATCCGAAGGTCGCAGGTTCGATTCCTGCCCCCGCTACTACTTTACATCGACTATTTGCAGTAGTACGATGTGCAATGTTTCGCCGGAAGCATGGACTAATTTTATAAAGGCCTTTCTCTTTTCAGCACTTAAAAAGTGTGTCTAAGTGGACCTGTTTTTTCTAGATCAAGCAATTGTTGCTTAACAGATATCCCTGCAGAAAAGCCTTCTAGGGCTCATCCTGTCTAATGCATCGTGAAAATCAGCAAATAAACGACTTGCTGCCCCCTGCAAGAGAACGATCCCCTGGGAGGGGGGAATCTCACTAAATAAACCCCCTGAAAAAAAGTGCCGGGGACGGGAGACCTGTTTTGCAATGGTCTCGATATTTCAATAAGTCCCTAGATAAACTTTTGTTGTCGTGGCGTTGCCCCATCAATGTTGGTTGGGCAGGGCTTAAGAAATCGTTACGTTTATGCTTGCGAGTCTTTTGCTTAACCTCCTTATTATTCAACCCGTATCAGTGCTACCTGCCTATAGACTATACGCACGCATTTCACTTGAAAAACAGCCATGCAAAGTATAAAGCAGATTCTCAAACAAGTGCTTATTGTTGTCGTAAGCATTTTTACTAGTCTAGTCCTTTTCGTAGGGATAGGCCTATTACTGTTGCAGCCTAGAAAGCCTAAAATCACTGATAAGACAGTCTTACACATAGCACTTCGTGGGAAGGTAGTAGAGCGTACGCCTGAAACATTCCAACAGCTTTTGCAAGGGGAGCAGGACCAGGTAATCGACCTCATGGTGTTAAAAGATGCTATCAAACATGCACAGGAAGACAAAAATATCCAAGGTATTTACTTAGAGGCCAATACACTCAGAGCGGGCTGGGCTAGTTTGGAAGAAATTAGAAACGTCCTTCTTTCCTTTCAGAAAACCGGGAAATTTATCATAGCCTACGGAGAGAATTATACACAAAAAACCTACTACTTGGCGTCTTTGGCAGACGAGATTGTCTTGCATCCATCAGGCGTTTTTCCTTTAAAAGGCTTGAGTCAGACAGTCTTTTTTTACAAGACACTGCTTGATAAACTAGAAGTAGCACCCCAGGTATTTCGTGTTGGCGAATACAAAAGTGCTGTGGAGCCTTTCACACGCCAAGACATGAGCCAGGCGAGTAAACACCAAAGCAGGAAATTACTCGATGCTATTCATGATCACTTTCTGAGTAGTATAGCTAGTGCTAGAGGCTTGCAAAAAACTTCTATTCAAACCATGGAAGATGCATTATCGGTGGTCATACCCCGCGATGCCTGTCGTTCCAAGCTGGTGAGTCAGGTGGGACACTTTGACGATGCAGAAGCATTGATCAAAAACAGACTCTGTTTGGCTCAAGAAGCTCACATCCATTATGTACCCTTTGACAAGTATGCCTTACTCAAAAAGACCGCTCGATCCTCTAAAAAACAAATAGCTGTACTTATAGCTGAAGGGAATATTATTGATGGTACCGGTGCACCCGGCACTATAGGCTCCAAAGACCTAGTAACTAGTTTAAAAGCCATAAGAAAGGATAAGTCTATCAAAGCCGTAGTCCTGAGAATTAACTCCCCTGGAGGTAGCGCCCTTGCTGCTGATACTTTGTGGAAAGAACTAATTTTGACTAAAGCCAGAAAGCCAGTAGTAGCTTCTATGTCAGATGTGGCTGCCTCAGGGGGATACTACTTGGCAGTAGCTTGCAGTCGTATACTCGCACATCCTACTACCATTACAGGCTCTATAGGTATTTTTGGCCTTTTCTTTGATATCCATGCCTTACTCAGCAATAGGTTAGGCATTACTACGGATGTAGTGAAGACGGGTGGTTCCGCTGACTTATTTGAAAATCCCGGCAGATCATTCAATAACCATGAAAAAAAGATGATTCAGAAAGTTGTTGATGAGGGATATAATATTTTTCTGGAGCGGGTAGCTGCAGGTAGAAACATGGATAAAGAGCTAGTAGAACGTGTGGCGGCAGGAAGGGTATGGACCGGGCAAATGGCACAAGAAAAAGGGCTTGTAGATGAGCTAGGAGGCCTTGAAGCAGCTATTCAAGCAGCAGCCAAACTCGCGGCCATTGAAGACGAATACACTGTTTCGTACTGGCCCAAGAAAGAGACTTTTAGCGAACAACTCCTGAGTGGTTGGAAAAATCATGTAGGAAATGAGACAGCTTTTCGCACACTACAAGCAAATTTTCCAACCCTCAAGCCCATACAAGAACTTATCAATATGACAGGCATTCAGGCCCGCTCACCATATATGATTGAGATCGAGTAAACGAACACCTAAAGTAGCTAGTGTCCCTAACACATCCTCTCATTAAAGAATATTGACCCCTACACTAAGGATCCACAGTGCATATCTATGATTGGTGCGAGTGCCGGCAATCGTACTTCCAAATCTACTTAGGTTCCCTTCATATTTAAGATCGATGACCATCTTCCAGGCATCAAACCCCAGCCCACCTTGCCACCCTATTGTGGTATTGCTATAGTGATCTTTTACATCTTTTTCTCCTTCTTTAGCGCTCAAGAGTAAGCTAAAAACAGGCCCAATTTGTGCTCTGAAGACTCTAAAAAAGGAACGCCCTACCATGGCTGGTATAGAAAGCTGAGTAAAACCGAGCTGGAGTACTTTATTATTCTTACTGAATTTGGCACCATAGCCAGTCAAGAGTACTTCGGGCTGAACGTAAAATGTAAACAAATCTAAGCGGGTAAAAACGCCCACATGATAACCCCAGTGGTCTTCTAGCTGAAGGTTTGCTAGTGCTGTGTTATCTTTTTCTGAATTCACCTTGCAAGTCAATGCCCTAGTAAGTAGCTTCTGCGTGATTGCCAAGTATTGCGTATGGCACTAGCTATCCATCACCGATGCTATTTCCGTGTCAAGAGATTGATTTATGTGTTAGTTTTGCAGAGAAATAGCAACCAACGTAATTTTTCCCAAAAAAGAAATGGCAATTACAGGAGAAATCATCCAAATATTGGGTCCCGTAGTAGATGTAAGGTTTGATGCCGATGCAACATTACCTAGTCTCCTCAATGCATTAGAAGTTATTAAAGAAGATGGTCAAAAATTGATATTAGAGTGCCAACTTCATTTGGGAGAGCATCGTGTTAGGACCATAGCAATGGACAGTAGTGAGGGCCTAGTACGGGGGACGAAAGTCACTGATACCGGGGCTCCTATTAAGATGCCAGTGGGCGAAGCCATCAGAGGAAGATTATTCAACGTTGTGGGAGAGGCTATAGATGGTATTAAACAGCCTGTAGTAGAGTGTGAGCTTCCTATACACAGACCTGCCCCCCAATTCAAAGACTTGGCCACTTCCACTGAGATTCTTTACACGGGAATCAAAGTCATCGACTTATTGGCACCCTACGTGAAAGGAGGGAAAATAGGTCTTTTTGGAGGTGCTGGTGTAGGGAAGACTGTACTGATTATGGAATTGATCGATAACATTGCCAAATCTTATTCCGGTGTATCTGTGTTTGCAGGAGTGGGAGAGCGTACGCGTGAAGGCAATGACTTGCTGCGAGAAATGATCGAAGCTGGGGTGATTAATTACGGTGAAGAATTCAAAAGGTCTATGCAAGAAGGTGACTGGGACCTCTCCAAGGTAGATGAAGAAGCCCTCAAAACTTCACAGGCCACACTGATTTTTGGTCAGATG
>DCSL01000083.1:17287-17839 GCA_002325615.1 Amoebophilaceae bacterium UBA1467 | reverse complement strand
ACAACCAACAACTCACAACCCCCCAGCAAGTTATCAGAATACTCACCCCGATAAAACGGCACAGGAAAATATATTCACCCTAATCAACGAATTACCCTCGGAAATCCTAGACAAGACCAGAGAATATTTGGCAACAGGATCAGACAAATCAACCATGCCACCCTTCCAGGAGGCTATGGGGCAATTACAGGCAGGCTCAATGGATAATAACCACTTACTTATTCTCGTACGAGCTATCGCAACGAAAGCGCAAGAGTACATCGGAGGGTTAGAGCGAAACGGCCACTTCTATAAGATACAAGATAAAGTGAACCGAGCAATTGAGAAGATCAAAGAACTAGTAGGCGTGGATTAGCTGCATCACCAAAATAGTAGAATATGCATGGGGAGTAGACACTAACTTTGCACCCTTCAAGTGGTGCTGTAATCAGCATGCATTTTTATCTCATTCAGTTTTTTATATGCGTATTCCTAGAGGTAGCCAGTTCATGATGTTAAGTGCCTTTCTTACGGCTTTAATCAGTCTAGGTGTTAAACGGCTAAGCCATATTG
>DCSL01000083.1:6912-17216 GCA_002325615.1 Amoebophilaceae bacterium UBA1467 | reverse complement strand
GAATGCATTAGGTGCTTTGGTGGTTAGTTTTACAACGCTGAGGTATCGCCAAATTCCTATTTGGGGCCAAAACCGCGGCTTGCTGTTTACTCGAGGCATTGTTGGTACTTTGGGCGTTGCACTGTATTTCTTCACTTTGCAACACATTTCGCTACCTAGTGCTATGACGCTCCATTACACTGCGCCTATCTTTGCAGCCCTAATTGGGATTGTCATGGTTCAAGAGCCTGTACGCCTGCAGCAGTGGCTTTTCTTTGCCCTGTCTTTTGCAGGCATCATCTTGATCAATGGTTTTTCACTGACAGAAGCCTCATGGTATGTTTTCAGCGGTTTGGCTGGTGCGTTTTTTAGGGGGCTGTCCAATAGCATTGTCAGGAAGATAGAACACACGGAGCATCCACTAGTAGTGACGTTCTACTCATACTTGGCCACCGTGCCCCTAACAGGTGCTTACTTATTGTACAACTTCGTGAGGCTGCAGATCCAAGATTGGATGCTCCTGGGCATCATCAGTGCGTTGGGTTATATAGCACACTACTACACTGTAAAGGCCTACCAACTAGGTCCGGTAGCACCTGTTGCAGCCACTGCTTATATCGCTGTCATTTATGCCTTGTTGTTGAGCTACCTATTCTTAGACGAAACGCTTTCTGCGTCCACATTGCTGGGGGTAGGTTTGATATTGCTGGGGGTTTTACGTAATGTTTTTTCTCGACACAAGAAGACTTCTTAGCCAAGTGTCATAGGAGGGTAGAATCATGGCAGGACACAGTAAGTGGGCCAATATCAAACACCGTAAGAGTATTAATGATGCTAAAAGAGGAAAACTATTTGGCAAACTGGTTAAAGAAATCACCATGGCTGCCAAGCAAGGAGGTGCTACACCTGAAAGTAATCCTAGGCTAAGGCTTGCCATCCAAAATGCCAAGAATGCTAACCTCCCCAAAGACAACATCGAGCGTGCTATTAAAAAGGGGAATAGCAGGGATGCAGCTACTTACACAGAGGTAGCCTATGAAGGTCATGCAACACACGGTGTGGCAGTGGTTGTAGAATGTATGACAGATAACCTGAATCGTACCGTGGCTGACGTGAGGGCTCTCTTTACTAAACATGGTGGTAGCCTGCGCAGAAGCAGTGCGCTTTCATTTCTGTTCCATAGAAAAGGTGTATTCACCGTTAAGAAGGAAGCAGTGACCGATCAAGAAGCATTGACTCTGGCTATGATTGAAGCAGGTGCAGAAGCTATTGAGCCTGAAGTAGAATACTTTTACATCACTTGTCCCTTAGAAACTTTTGGGCAGGTACAGCAAGGGCTAGAAGCAATGCAAATAGCCATTGATGATGCTGCATTGCAATATGTTCCTAATACATCTGTTATCTTGAATGGGGATGCTGTTGCCAAAGTAACAAAGCTGCTTGATGCGTTAGAAGATCATGACGATGTACAAAGAGTATTTCACAATATGACTGTAAGTAGCTAGCAGTGCACTTGACTCCGGTAACACTAGACATTTCTACGTAGCACTTAATTCTTTAACGTCTTATTGCTTTTTCTTTCGACTTTATGTTATCTTCGTTACAATCTTTAATTATTTAATTACACTAATGAAAACAGGAACTATCAAGTTTTTTAATGATTCCAAGGGTTTTGGATTTATTACGGACAGTGCTTCGGACAAGGAGTATTTTGTACATATAACAGCCCTCAATGGCCAAGAAGTGAAAGAGGGAGATGAAGTAACTTTTGAAGTGCAAGAAACTCCGAGAGGGTTGAATGCAGTAAACGTGAATCTAGTATAATTTTTATCACCTCTTAGTAAATTAAAAAGTCCTGCTACAACAGGGCTTTTTAATTTACTCCACATAGCAAAAATGAAGGCTATGCTCCTAATCTTAGTCTCATAAAAAAGAGGTTAGAGATCATCAAAAAACAATGTCACTTTTACTGCTCTCTTTTGTGGATGAAAGTCACCCTCAATGATCAAACACAAGAACAAAGTAAGTTTAAGGTTATTAACACGAATATTGCTTTAAGTCATTCTTGTAGTGCCTTTTACTACGCATCTTTTGCAGTCAAATGTTTTAATAAAGTCGGGGCGGCAGGATTCGAACCTGCGACCTCCTGCTCCCAAAGCAGGCGCGATAACCGGACTACGCTACGCCCCGAACATAACGTCTCTCCCTAAAGAAAAAGCGCCCAAATACAAGCTTGCAAATATACATATAACCGTTTCCCAATCAAGAAGCTCACTTGAAGCATGCTAGTCGTAATTTAGGTGCGAAAAAAGTATAGAGGCCATTGCATGGCGCCTTGTAAATAAGGGAAGCCTTTAGCACACCTAGGTTACTGACTCTCAGGCTATTAATCCCCTATCACATGACCAAAAAGCAAGTTTTAGGAAATTTCGTAAGTGTGGATGTTAGCAGAAGAAGGAGGATAAGCTTACATTATTGCATGTAAAGCCTTTCTGTCAACTATACAATGTTTATTTAGATGATTCTAAGCCATACAGAGGTCTCGAATTTGCAAATAGAAATTGCTGCATCAGGTAAGGTGTGATTCAGTATTGACAATGCATTAGCAGGACGAATTTTTAGCAACTTCTGCCTTTGTAAAAAATAACCACTGAGTAGAGCGTGGAGAATGGGGGAGTCGAACCCCCGACCTTCTCGATGCCATCGAGACACTCTACCAACTGAGCTAATTCCCCAACAATTATTCTCTGCGTAAATTTACACAAGGCCTCCTTTGCGCTGAGCGTACACAGCCTTGCCTTCAAGGCGAGAAAATCAGTGGCACTGTTATTCCCTCTAGATATTCACAAGCTTCTTTAAAATTGTTTGCAAAGCTACTTTTTCGAATAGATAATTCCTAAGTGCCTGGACTGGAAGGCGTTGTTGCTGCATGTTGTCCCGCTCTCTTAACGTGACCGTATCGTCTTCTAGGGTCTGGTGATCCACAGTAATGCAGTAAGGGGTTCCAATCAAATCTTGCCGGGCATACCGTTTGCCAATAGACTGGCCTTCTTCGTATACCAAAGGAAAATCTAAGCGTAGTTCCGAAAAAACCTTTCGGGCTTTTTCGGGTAAGCCGTCCTTTTTCACTAAGGGTAAGATAGCTGCTTTAACAGGCGCTAGGGCAGGGGACAGCTTTAGGTAAGTTCTGGTCTTTTTCTGCTCACCCTCTGTCACTGTTTCCTGAACAAGACCTTGGCACAGCAGTAGAAGGACCAAGCGGTCGCAGCCTAGTGAGGTCTCGATGACATAGGGGGTATAGTTTTGGTGGATCTCTGGGTCAAAGTATTCGAGCTTCTTTTTGGAGTGGTTTTGGTGGTTCTTAAGGTCAAAATCTGTTCTAGAATGAATACCTTCTATTTCTTTTTGGCCGAAGGGAAAGGTATACTCAATGTCTACTGCTTTCTGAGCATAGTGGGCCAAGTTTTTGTGGGCTTGCAAGCTAAGTTGGCTGCTGGGAATTCCTAGAGCCAGGTGCCACTGTAAACGTTGCTCTTGCCAGTAATCGAACCAGTAGGCTTCTGTGCCAGGCCTTACAAAAAACTGCATTTCCATTTGTTCAAACTCGCGCATGCGGAAGATAAACTGCCGAGCGACAATCTCATTTCGAAAAGCCTTCCCGATTTGTGCAATGCCAAAGGGCACTTTCATGCGGACTGTTTTTTGAACGTTCAAGAAATTCACAAAAATGCCTTGCGCTGTTTCTGGCCTTAGATAGAGGGTGTTGGCTTCTTCTTCTAGAGCACCTACTTGTGTAGCAAACATGAGGTTGAACTGTCGCACGGCTGTCCAGTTGCTAGTTCCAGCAATAGGACACTGAATGCCTGTAGACATGATAAGCTGGTGAAGGCCCACGAAGTCTTGGGCCACAAGCAAGTGGTGCATGGCTTCGAGAAGGGTTGTAGCTGCTTTTTTATTGCCTTGTTGCGCCAACGTCGCTGCGTGGTCTTCAATCAGTACATCTGCACGGTACCGTTTTTGAGAGTCTTTGTTGTCGATTAGCGGATCGCTGAAATTGTCTATATGTCCCGAGGCTTGCCAAGTACGAGGATGCATAAAGATGGCCGAGTCAATGCCTACGATGTTTTCGTGTAACTGGATCATACTTTGCCACCACAAGGTTTGCAGGTTGCGCTTCAGGGCAGCCCCATAAGGACCATAATCATACACCGCCTGCAAGCCACCATAGATCTCGCTAGAGGGGTATAAAAAGCCATACTCCTTGGCGTGGGCAATAATGGCTTGCAGTGGGAGTTCAGTGCCAGTCTTTTGGCATGTTGGGTGCATAATTTTCTGCATTTATGATGCGTGATATCACGGAGCGCCAAGATAGCCTTATTCACTCATTTATGCAGAGCTAGTGGGGGCGTATAATGGCCTTTAATAGCAACTTAGTATGGGTTGGTAACACTCTGCGGTGTCTTGGTAGCGAACTATCGCTATGGGGTTGCTGGGATATATTTTTCATACAGTCCTTGTGCGTGCTGCTGTATTTTGTTGATACTGATTTAGGCTCTCTGACCAATTGGTACCTACCTTCACATCTACCTCGATAGGTACTGCCAGGGGCAACGCACCTTTCATCATGCTGGGAATATGTTGCTGTAAGAGTGCGATTTCTTCGTAGTGGGCATCAAATACCAACTCATCGTGTACTTGCAAGACCATGCGGGAGCGGAGTTGTTCCTGTAGCATCCAGGCGTGGATGCGAATCATAGCCAGTTTGATCATTTCTGCAGCCGTTCCCTGGATGGGAGCGTTGATGGCATTTCGTGCTGCAAAGCCGCGAAGCACTGAATTCCTGGAATTGATGTCGCGGAGCTCCCTTTTCCTGCCCAGCAGGGTGGTGACGTAGCCTTGTGCTTGAGCCTTTTCAACCACTGCATCCATGTATGCTTTGATGGCGGGAAATTCTTTAAAGTAAGCCTGAATCAGGGAGGCTGCTTCGCTGCGAGGGATGTTGAGCCGTTGCGCTAGGCCAAAAGCAGAGATGCCGTAGATGATGCCAAAATTGGCAGTCTTTGCCTTGCGGCGCATGTCCTTGTCTACGTCTTCTAGAGGTACTTTGAACAGCTGACTGGCAGTAGCTTGGTGGATGTCTTTGCCAGCCAGAAAGGCGGCTATCATAGTGGGGTCTTGGGCAAATGAGGCCATAATGCGCAGTTCTATCTGCGAGTAGTCTGCAGATAGCAAGAGATGGTCATTCTTGCGGGGCACAAAGGCTTTTCGGATGGCCCGTCCTTTTTCTGTGCGGATGGGGATGTTTTGCAGGTTGGGATGGGTAGAACTTAGTCTTCCGGTAACGGCCACGGCCTGGTTGTACGAGGTGTGGATCATGCCATCTACAGGGCTGATCATGGTGGGTAGGGCATCTACATAGGTGGACTTGAGCTTTTGCACTTCTCGGTACTCTATGATTTTTTCTACAATAGGGTGCTCCTTGGCCAGGGCTTGCAAGATTTCTTCGCCTGTGGCATACTGGCCTGTTTTAGTTTTTTTGGGTTTTTCGATGAGCTTCAATTTGCTAAACAAGATATTGCCCAGCTGTTTGGGGGAAGCAATATTAAAAATATCGCCTGCTAGGGTGTGGATTTCTTGTGCTAGTGCCTGGCTTTCTTGTGCCATTTTTTCTGAAAGGACTGCCAGGACTCCCGTATCTACCTTGACGCCTGTATTTTCCATAAAAGCCAGTACATTGACGAGAGGAAATTCGACCTCATAGAGTAATTTTTCAAGCCCTTGGATAGCGATTTCCGGTGCCAATTTTTGGTAAACCTGTAGCGTGATGTCGGCATCCTCGCCAGCGTATTCTTTGACCAAAGCTACGTCTACCGCTTGCATGTTCTTTTGATTTTTACCTCTGGGGCCAATTAAGGCTTCTATGGGAAGTGGTGTGTAGTGCAAGTACTGTTCTGCCATCACGTTAAGGTTATGGCGCATGTCAGGGACAAGTAGGTAGTGCGCCAGCATGGTATCAAAGAGGGGCGTGCTGACTGCAACACCATACCGCTGCAAGACGCTGATGTCGTACTTGAGGTTTTGCCCTATTTTGCAAATAGTTGTGCTTTCTAGCACTGCTTTGAATTCTTGGACGACCTGCTTGGCTGCTGTTTGGTCTTCAGGCAGTGGTACGTAGTAAGCTTCACCAGGATAGTACGTAAAAGCAATGCCCAAGAGGGTGGCTTGGCGAGGATCTAGGCTGGTGGTCTCTGTGTCGAAACAAACCTCTTTTTGCAGTGCCAGATGCTTAATTAGATCTTTTCTTAGCGCAGGCGTATCTATGAGATGGTATTGGTGCGGCGTGTTAGCCAGGGTGGATAGAAAAGGGGGAATAGGAAGGGCCTCTTTTTTAATCGGGGTTTTTTCGGCCATTTCAAAAAGGATTGTCTGGGCAGTAGACTTTTGCACGGTGGGGGTTGTTGCCTTACCGAAGATCTTTTGCAACAGTGTACGAAACTCTAGCTCATGGAACAGGGCCTTGAGTTGGTCCTCGTCGGGTCCTTGGTAGTAGCTTTGTTCTAACTCAAATGCCAGAGGAACGTTGGTGTGGATAGTGGCGAGCTCTTTAGAGAGAATGCCTTGTTGGCCATAAGTTTGCACATTTTCTCGCAGCTTGCCTTGTAACTGGCCAGCGTTGGCCACTAAATTTTCTATGGAACCAAAAGTATGGATTAGCTTTTGGGCTGTTTTTGCTCCAATCGTAGGAATACCAGGAATATTGTCTACGGCATCGCCTTGTAAGCCCAAAATGTCCCGAACTTGCTCTACCTGCTTGATTCCCCACTGAGCCAGCACTTCTTTCTTGCCCAGTACAGTGGCCCCATTGCCCAGAGAAGTAGGTTTGTAAAGATAGATATGGTCATCCACCAGTTGGGAAAAGTCCTTATCAGGCGTCATCATGTACACCGCAAAGCCCCCCTGAGCCGCTTGTCGTGACAGCGTACCTATGATGTCATCGGCCTCGTAGCCCTCTTTTTCTAGTACGGGTATCTGAAAGGCTCTAACAATTTTTTTTACATAAGGAATAGCCAGGGTAATATCTTCTGGTTGGGCTTCCCGGTGCGCTTTGTAGGCCTCGAAAGCTTGGTGCCTGAAAGTAGGGGCAGTTGTATCAAAAGCGACAGCCAGGTGGGTAGGTGCTTCCTTGTTGATAATCTCCACGAGGGCGTTGGTAAAGCCCAGTACAGCACTGGTGTTCATGCCCTTAGAGTTGATCCTTGGATTTTTACTAAAAGCAAAGTGTGCTCGGTAGATCAGGGCCATGGCATCGAGGAGAAAGAGTTTTTTTTTAGGCGTATTTTGGCTCATGAGATTTTAAATTGACACTGCTTGCGAGGCAAATTTTTCCCCTAAGTGATTGATGCAGCAGCAGGTTAAAATGACACTAACTAGCTGAGTTTTGGCTGCAGGAACTGAGAATAATTTTGCAAGATGGTGAGTACTTTTAAATTATAATTGTGTACTCCTTTTTAGACTCAGTTTTTGATGTGTGATGTAGCCAAAGGATATGCAATTTGCAAAGATTGCAAATGCATTGGGGAAGAAGAAAGAAAGAAAGGAGAGCCAAGCATAAAATGCCTGAGGGTGCATCTGATAATACTGCAAGCATTTGTGCATTTTACGCATCTCATCGTAATTCCTTACTTTTGACGTATTATTTATATAATCATACTACTTTGCATTGCAAGTAAAAGAGCTTGTAGCCCTGTACGAACAGGATGGGTGGGTAGGCGCGTGGGTCGATAGACTTCGTGCGTCTGCTGGCCAGCGTGTACATCTTAAGGGTGTTGTCGGCAGCCTAGATGCTGTGTTAGCCGCTGGTATTTATAAGCATACGGCTACTACACAATTATTCATTTTGCACGACAAAGAGGAGGCAGCTTATTTTTATAGCGACCTGCAGTATCTCCTGGGCCCAGACAATGTCTTGTTGTATCCTGTTTTCCACAATCCACCTTATTCTTCCGCTATAACAGACAATGCTGACCAGCTGATGCGTGCGGAAGTGCTGCATTGCCTCCACCATCCCGAGCCCCAGGCTCCTCTGGTAGTGACTTATCCAGAAGCCCTGCCTGAAAAGGTGGTTCATCAGGAAGTTCTGGCAAAAAATACATGGACGCTTCATGTAGGGGAGGAGCTTATCACTTCTGTTGTGGCCTCCCGACTCCTGGAGCAAAGTTTTGAGAAAACAGACTTTGTCTACGAAGCTGGCCAGTTTTCTATTCGTGGTGGCGTCATCGATATCTTTTCCTATGCTTACCAGCTGCCTTTTCGGCTAGCGCTTTGGGGCCAAGAGATAGAAAGCATCCGGACCTTTGACCCTACCAGTCAGCACTCGTTGGAAGCCGTTTCGCAAGCAATCGTTTTGCCTAATCTACAAGCACAAACTACCCCGTTGGCCCACCAGTCGTTGCTGGACTATTTGTGCCCAGATACACTCGTGTGGATCAAGGACCAAGAGCTCGTACTGGCTGCCATTGAAAAAAGATATGCACAGGCCACCAAAGTTTTTCAGGAAAAGACTGCCGACGCCTTACCGTTGCCAGCATCACGCTGGGAAACCCCAGCCAGCTGGACCCAATCCTTGCAAAGATTGGCCACCATTGAGTTTGGTAAGCGCTTTTATGCTATCCCTCACGAGGTGATCACGTACGAGGCATCGGCCCAGCCTACCTTCAATCAAAACTTTGCGCTGCTGGCTGAAAATTTGCGTGAAAACCAAGCCAGGGGTTGGGACAACATCATCACGGCAGAATCAGCTGGGCAGTTTGACCGGCTGCGGAGCTTACTCGCAGCACTAGATGATACCGTCCATTTCAAAGCACTCTTCCTGGGCCTGCACCAAGGCTTCATAGACCACCAGATGGGTATTGCATGCTATACCGACCACCAGCTTTTTGGCCGTTACTACCGCTCCAAATCTCCCAAGCGGTATTCCAAGACCAAAGCCATTACCCTGCGTGAGTTACACACCTTACAACCAGGCGACTATGTAGTGCACATTGATTATGGCATTGGGCGTTTTGCAGGACTCAGCAAAGTAGCTATCAATGACAAGCAGCAAGAAGTCGTGCGCCTGCTCTACAAAGACGACGACCTTGTCTATATTGGTCTCCAGTCTCTGCACAAGATTTCCAAATACACCGGAAGAGAGGGCGTCGTGCCCACGATTACCAAGCTAGGATCATCAGCATGGGACCAGAAAAAGAAAAAAGTTAAAACCAAAATCAAAGACATTGCCAAAGAGCTCATTCAGCTGTACGGTAAGCGCAAACAAACCCCAGGCTTTCCCTTTAGCTCGGACAGCTTTTTACAAGCTGAATTAGAGTCCTCCTTCATTTACGAAGACACGCCTGACCAAGTAGTGGCCACAGGAGCGGTGAAAAAAGACATGGAAGCACCTTACCCCATGGACCGCCTAATTTGTGGCGATGTGGGCTTTGGAAAAACTGAAATAGCCATCCGTGCTGCTTTTAAGGCCATCAATGACAACAAGCAAGTAGCCGTGCTAGTGCCCACTACCATCCTAGCCTTGCAACATTATAATTCTTTCCGCACCAGGCTGGCAAATTTTGATGTTAACATTGCTTATATCAACCGTTTCAAGATTGCCCAAGAGATCAAAGAAACTTTGGAAGCCACTGCAGCTGGCAAGGTCCAAATCCTCATTGGTACACACAGAATCCTGAGCACAACGGTTCAATTCCACGATCTTGGGTTGCTCATCATCGACGAGGAACAGAAATTTGGTGTCAAGGCCAAAGAATATCTAAAACAACTACGGGTCAATGTGGACGTGCTCACACTCACCGCCACACCTATTCCTAGAACCCTCCATTTTTCCCTCATGGGAGCACGAGACCTCAGTATCATTACTACGCCTCCTCCCAACAGGCAGCCTGTGGCCACGTCGATCCATGCCTTTGACCCAACATTGATCAAAGACGCCATTGACTACGAAATTCAGCGAGGAGGGCAGGTATTCTTTGTGCATAATAGAGTGGGGGACATTGAGGAGGTAGCCAACATGATTCACAAGCTCGTACCTGACTGTCGCATCGGTGTGGCCCACGGTCAAATGCAAGGTATCCGGCTAGAGCAGTGCATGCTCCGATTCATGCAAGGAGAGTACGATGTACTGGTGGCCACTAGTATTATAGAATCAGGGCTGGATATTCCCAATACCAACACCATCTTTATCAATAACAGCCACCTTTTTGGTTTGTCAGATTTACACCAGATGCGGGGTAGGGTAGGGCGTTCTAATAGAAAAGCGTTTTGCTACA
>DCSL01000083.1:0-6863 GCA_002325615.1 Amoebophilaceae bacterium UBA1467 | reverse complement strand
TTGGCTCCGCCTACTTCTACGCTAACTGCTGAGGCGCGTAGAAGACTCAGTGCTTTAGAAGAGCTATCAGATTTGGGCGATGGCTTTAAGGTAGCCATGCGGGATCTGGATATTCGGGGGGCAGGCGACCTGCTTGGCGCAGAACAAAGTGGTTTTATTACCGATATAGGCTTTGACACTTATTGCAAAATTCTGGACGACGCTGTCAAAGAGCTCAAAGAAGGAGAGTTTAAAGAATTGTTTGCCGAAGAGTTGCAGGAAAAAGCCAACGCCCCCGTTGTCCTAGACTGCACCCTGGAGACCGATTTAGAAGTGCTTATTCCGGAGACCTATGTCAGCAATGTAGCTGAGCGAATCAACCTTTACGTCCGACTTGACAGGCTGCAGGACGAAGCAGCTTTAGAGGCCTTTCAACAAGAGCTTCAAGACCGATTTGGTTCCTTGCCCCCGCCTGTAAAAACCCTCCTCCAACTCGTCAAACTACGCTGGCTTTCCCAAAAGTTGGGGCTTTCCAAGCTAAAGCTCAAAAACGGAGCGATGCGCTGCTATTTTAGTGTTACCGCTCATGCTCATCAAGACAGTGTGTTAGAGCGTGTATTTGTTTACGTACAACAGCATCCCCGGAGATGTCGCATGCAAGAAGTCGAAGCACAACTACTACTTATCATAGACCACATAGCTGATATAACACAAGCACAAGCCACCTTGGAGGCACTGTAAATTTTTTCAAGTTTTTATGCTGCTATTTAGGAGAATACTGATTTTGCTCGGTACTATCACGAGGGGTGTGGTAGTACTGTAGTTGGGTTGGTAAGCTTGAGCTTGGTTTTGACGGGCCAGGATCCAGAACAAGTGTCTGGCCAAGGCCACTTACGCGTTTCTAACCTGCTTAATATTGCTTAACAAAGAGACCTCAAAAATATGAGTATGGGAACACGAGTATACAGCCAAGTCAATTCTTTTGTACGGGGTTTGTTATACGTTTTCTTCTTGGCATTTTCCCATTTTTGGGTAGTTGCAGTAAAAATTACGTCGGACGCCCTGCGGAGCAACTTCCTGTTGCTTCGGCAAGCTCTACGTCCGCCTTGATATTCAGTTGTGTATGCAATTTGGGGGGACAGAAGTGCATGGTACAGTTTTTAACTACTAATACTGGTTTTGATTTGTTGTGATCTCTACAAAGCCACGTTGCCTCGCTTATGGTTATGGCAGTACATACAAAAGAACCCGTTCCTATGCTGTTATCAAATTACTAAGTCACCTGCAGCGCCTGTTTAATAAGCGACTCCAGAGACACAGCGTCTGGATGGGAACTTCGCACCTTGGCAATAGATTTTTCAGCTGCAGGTTTTCCGATCCCTAACTTCATCAGTGCTGCCAAGGCTTCCTGACCTATTGGGTCGGGCCCCTGTGTTGTTAAAACGTTGTCGCCTACTGACAGTCCATTCCCTAGTTTGTCCTTGAGTTCCAGAATAATTCGTTGCGCGGCTTTGTCTCCGATCCCCTTGATGCCCTTCAGAACCCCCACCTGGTTATTAATAATGGTCTGTCCCAGCTCCATCGGACTCAACGAAGACAAAATAGTTATTGCAGTACGGGGCCCCACACTGTTCACATTGATCAAGTTCAGAAACCAACTTTTCTCCTCCATGCTCGCAAAGCCATACAAAGTATGCACATCACCTTTGATGTATTGGTGCGTGAAAAGTTGACAAGTCTCTAGCGCTTTGATCGCTGAAAAAGTATGCAAGGAAATTTTGACATCGTAGCCCAGTCCTCCTACATCAATCACGGTGTAGGTAGGTGATTTGTGGATGAGTTTTCCAGTAAGGCGTACAATCATGTTACTAAATGATAGATGAGTAAAGGAGTAGGCAAGCACACTGGTGAGGCTTGAATTGGTAGCTTGGTTTTAGAGTTTTATGTGGCGTGCTATTGAAAATTGCCTCGTGAATACCGCTAAGAAGCCAGTGGCCATCTGGCGCATAGTACCCAAACTTAAGATAAGTTACACAAAAGAAGCATCATATTCCTGTTAGCATTTTGGCAATTGTTTCAAAAAAGGTGTCAAGGAGACGTTTGGACCAACAATGATATACCCTTTGGCATGGAAATCAGAAGGGATAAGTGTTTCAGTTAGAACTGTTTGGTGTAGATGCAGTACATGCAGATCGATGAGGACTTTTACCCTGGCTAAAAATTCTCTGAGCAATGTGCGGGTAAAGGCAAAGGGTGTTGCGTCTTCTTCCACAAAAACCAAGGCACTGATTCCGCAGCATCGGCTGATGTACAGCGCCCGGTACCCATGAAATCGCTGCGTAATGATGGTCAATTTATGTGCTCCACAAATTTCTTTGACACGTTTGATCGATGCCAATGTATTGCTTCCCTTCATGTCCAAGATCATTGAATTTTTAGGCACCCCCAGCTTCACCAATGCTTTCCGCATGGCTATGGGCTCGTTGTAGTATTGTCGGTCGTGGGTACCACTAAGTACCAGGGTCTGCACCTTACCATGCTGATAGAGCGAGGCAGCAGCTTCTATTCTTTTATTAAAAGACGCATTAGCAGTTCCATCTACACGTTTAGGGCTAGTGCCCAGTACAAGTCCATAAACTTGGGCACGTACCTGCTGGATGTCACTATAAACACCTTCTTGTGTATGGACAATGACCCAAAAGTTACAAGCAATGATCAGACCTAGCAAGACCAGTAGTCCGCCCAGTGCTGTCTTTGTCCATAACTGTAAATGCGTCATCAGGGGCCCAAGTTGGTGTGCTTGATCAAAAGAACCTGAAATATATGGCGTAAAAAATAGATTCCACTGAGTTAGTACTCGCAAAACGGAATCACCCCTGCTTCATCAATATTTAGGCCATCTGAGGAGCCAGCTATCACGCTGATTGTAAAGTTCATGTTTTGGGTAAGTGGGGAGTATCCTACTTTAACTTGTAGAGTGCCAAAAACAAAACGCGGATGGGCACAACGAAATCCTATTCCCAAGGCTTTGCAGAAGCTACTCTGTCGGACTTTTCCTTGCGCATCTTGCAGCCTAACTGCGTCTACAAAACCTAAAGCAGCTAGCCTGTAGCCAGAAAAATGCATCGGCGTTACTAAAACTGTTTCAAGACCCAGATGGAGGCGTTGCGTTCCTCCTAGAAAAGGATCTCTCAAACAGGCCGAGGCCTTACTTATATTGGTGCTAATCAATTCTCCTGTAAACATGTTGTAGCCAGCCAAATAATTTAGCCTGATGAATTGTCTGATCCATTGGCGGTCCATACTAAGCAGTGGGGTAAAATACTCTAGCTGAAGCTGTAGAATACCTTGTTCTACAGCTTTGTCATGCCAAAAGCCACCTATATGAACAGCACTATAAAGATGGCCTAGTTGTTGAATGCGTCCTCCTTGAGCGATATCTAAGCGCAGGTAAGGTCGGTTAATAAACTCTCCGAATTGGTAGCCCCCGATGATATTAATTTTGCTACCGTACGGAATGTGCTCTACACCGCCTACCTCGTAGACTAGCTGGTCTTCGTAATGCTTTTTGTTCGAAAAGCCCAGGCTCCCTGCTCCAAACACATATTGATGAAAGTATCGATTGGTGTTTTTGGTTACTCCAGGGCGTTGCATAAAATGTTGGTGGGCCATTTTTCCAGTCAAGAATAGGCGGCCCTGGTGACGGTTATCACTAGAATGGATAGTAAAAGTGGTGCCCAACCAAACACACTGGTGGTAAAAAGAAAACGATGTTGACTGAGGGTTAGTAATGCCATCCAGTATCCGCCACTTTACCTTCCTTATTTTTTTTGCTTCAACTTTGCCAGCATAGTTATCCTGATCGGTAAACTTTCTAAATACACGCAACCTATTGATGCTGTTTTTCTGTGTATTGAGGTATTGCCACTCGCTGGTAATCCCTGACTGCTTAGTGTTAGAAGTGTTGTGCGTAATGCTATATCCTAGCCCTTTTTTATAAAAAACCTGATGCTGCAATAGGTGCCCCCACCCAAACAGGTTATTGTGTGTAAGAGACAACGATGGCTTGCCAAGAGACAGGTCAAGGCTGATAGGAAATAGATCCTGGGTGGTGATGTGTACATCGATGGTATCTCTACTGCTGCTGTGCTCTTGTACTGTAATTTGCGCATCTTCGATATGAGCAAGGTTGCTGAGACGCTTCTGGCTATTTATGAGCTGCTGGGGGACGATGTTTCCGCCTGATACGAAGCTTAATTGGTCCAAGATGCCCCGATCTTTTGTTGTAGTCAGGACAATATTGGCAAGGCGCTTCCATTTAAGGGCCTCAGTACGAAATACCCCTTGCTTGTCTAGCCGCCGCATAAGGCCAATAGTCTTTCCTTCATAGGGTAAGTAGGAGGCAATTGTCAGCTTTTTTGGCGGTGCTGGTGGCCGAGTAAAGAGGAAGTTGAACAACCATTGCGTGAACTTATTTTTGGGGCACCTTCTTCTAAGTTGCTGTACTAAGTCCCCTGATAGAAGAGCATCATTGGCAGTATCATGATACGCTTCCTGATGCGCAGTAAGCTGCTCGGCTGATAGTAGGGGTACGGCGCGGGTCAGGCAAATCAGAAGAACAATCCAGGACTTTCGGAGGGACATAGTCAGTTTTTAAAAAAAACCTAAGTTAGCGAAAGCGTATGAGCAGTTACTTCATGGTGAGGCAACTGTCTGGCCAATGGCACTAGTAGATGCTATGAATGCGTGCTATTTTCGCTAGGGTATAGGGGTCGTTATCCGTGTTTGGTATGACGCTTTGTAATAAACAATAACAACCTGCCCCAATTACCGTATAACCAGACTAGATAGAAACAACGAATCAGTGATGCGCCTACATCGTCTTTTATTCCCCCTTTCTTGCCTACTGCTAGTTCATACTGCAGCATTAGCACGTGTTGATAAGGAGCTGCTGCGAGCATACAAAGTAGCTAAGCAATATTACGCTGCTTCAGACTACGTAGCAGCTAAGGCTGCATTGGTGCCTTTGATCGAGGCGGAAAAAAATGATATTACTCCTTATGCCCTATTCTATTATGCCTTATCTGCTTACTATCACAAAGAGCCGACCCTAGCAGAAAGCACTTTTACAACGATTATTGAGGAGTATCCTGGTTGGGAGCAGCAAGATGAGGCATGGTATTGGCTGGGCCAACTAAGGTTCGAAGAAAAAGACTATAGTGCGGGGCTAGAAAGACTGGCCAAAATTACGGATAAGACGTTTGCAGTACCCTCAGAGCAAATGAAAGTATATTTTTTACGGCAACTAGATGACATCTTTTTGCTACAAACGCTCTTCAGGCAGTATTCCGAAGACCAGGACGTAGCCCGGGTCTTATTTGACAAAGTAGCGCAGCAGCCGCTGATAAGTCGTGACTTTGACTTGCTCAACACCTTAGCACATGATTTCAATTTTAGTTTGGAGGAATATGATCCCCTCAAAGAGACTGTGTCTTTAAAAAAGGACAGTTATAACGTAGGTGTCTTCTTGCCCTTTTTTGTAGACGAGGTGGATTACGAAGAAGAAAGTAGCAATCTGTTTGTCATAGCGCTTTATCAAGGTATCAAGGCTGCTGTAACAGCATTGGCCGATCAGGGGATCAAGATTAACCTTTTTGCCTATGATACGAAAAAAGACCCTGTGACCACTGCTGCCTTGCTAGAACAAGAGGAGGTCAAAGGCATGGACCTTATTATTGGCCCTCTGTATGCAGCTACTATCCCCTTGGTAGCTGATTTTGCGCGAGTGCATCAAATCAATCTTTTCAATCCACTCTCTGAAAACACGGATGTGGTAGGAGATAACCCCTTCGTCTTCCTGTTTAAATCGAGCTTAGAGACACAAGCCAGAAAAGCCGCCGAATTCACGCTACAAAACTCGAACGAGGAACTTAAGGTGGGCATTGTCTATGGAACCTCAAAAGCAGATTCCCTGCAAGCTCACACGTACCAACAATGTATTGAGCACAGCACTGGGAAAGAGGTGGCCTTGATGCTCTCCATAACGCCAGAAGAAGCACAAAATGCCTTGAATGCACTTAGAGAGGCTTCAGAGGTTGTTGGTGAGGAGCAAGAAACAGAAAATAAGGAGCTAGCAAGTCTAGACGGCCTAACCCACATTTATGTGGCTGCCAAAGATGAACTGATCGTTGCCAACATACTTAGTGCGGTAGAAATGTTGAAGCACTCTCCTTGTATTATTGGTCATGAAGCATGGCTACGCCACAGTTTGTTCACCTTTGATCAACTCAAGCAACACCGCTTGTACCTTGTATCGCCTGACCACATTGATTATAACAAATCGGATATCCATGAGTTCAGAAGCAGTTTTTATGACCGCTTTGCACAGTATCCAACCACTTACGCTTGTACAGGTTATGAGATGATGCTTTTCTTGGGCCACATGTTGGCTCGGTACGGGGTCTACTTTCAAAAGCACTGGACAAAAGAGTCTTACCCAAGAGCTATTTTTGAGAGTGCTGCTTATGGCATACATCACGATAACCAGCATGTGCCTATTGTGCAGCTTCAAAAAGATCAATTTTTTATTTGTAATCAAGGAATGCTTAGAGATTAAGGCAACATGACAAAGCATCAAGCCCAGCCATTCAAGTGGATTAAAATTGCTGCACCAATTAGGAGGCATAGTGGGAGGTTGTTGACGCAATTCATTGTCTTGCCCATTCTCGCTTATCAATACCTCGTGGCACCGCTCATTGCCAATTGTTGTCGTTTTCATCCTTGTTGCTCAACCTATGCCAAAGAAGTCATTACCAAGTATGGTGCAACAAGAGGAATATGGCTAAGCATCAAGCGACTAGCACGTTGTCATCCGTGGGGCGGCA
>DCSL01000008.1 GCA_002325615.1 Amoebophilaceae bacterium UBA1467 | reverse complement strand
GCAAAAGCGAGGGTACGATTTTTTTATGGCCTCCAAATGCACATTCTTTCATTGCTCAATGGTCTCAATGTACCACATTCTCCAAATGTATCACTTCGTTAAGAAGCTTTTTTTGCTTTCCGAACAAAAGATTTTTCAGGTCTATTAGGTTCTTGAACTGTCAGGTCTGCATTAGGCGATAGATCGCACTTGCCATATACCTCGCCTTTGAAGATCCAAACTTTCACCCCAATCGTTCCATAAATAGTTTTGGCACCTACCGATGCATAGTCAATTTCAGCACGCAACGTATGCAAAGGTACTCTTCCCTCTTTGCATTCTTCTGTTCTGGCGATTTCTGCACCGCCTAGCCTTCCAGATACTTTTATCTTGATGCCTTGCGAACCTACACGCATCGTGGCAGCAACAGCCTGCTTCATGGCCCTACGGTAAGAGATCCTTGCTTTAAGCTGTTGGGCAACAGACTCCGCTACAAGCTTGGCATCAAGTTCCGGTCTCTTAACTTCAAAGATATTGATATGAACTTCTTTGTTGGTCAGCTTTTTGAGCTCTTCTCTAATTTTATCTACCTCTGCCCCCCCCTTACCAATAATTACGCCTGGCCTTGCGGTGTGTATGGTTAGTGTAATTCTTTTGATTGTACGCTCGATGACAATTCTTGAGATGCCACCTTTAGCCATTCTTGCCTCTAGATATTTTCTTATTTTATCGTCCTCCATCAATTTGTCAGAGAAGTCTTTTTTGGATGCGAACCAATTAGAGTCCCACCCTCTGATATACCCAAGCCTTAGGCCAATAGGATTAACTTTTTGCCCCATCAGTATTGTGTTCTGTTTGATTGGTTGGTTTTACTGGCACAACTTTAGCCATGCCACCAGGCTGAACTCCTCTGTTTGTGCCGTCTACTATAAGTGTAATGTGGCTGGATCTTTTTCTGATTCTATGCGCTCTACCTTGTGGAGCTGGTCTGAGGCGTTTTAACATGCCTGCACCATCTACCCATACTTCTTTGATGCATAGACCTGCTTCTTCTAATACAACGTTTTCGTTTTTGTGTTCCCAATTAGAAACTGCAGAAAGGAGCAGCTTCTCTAGGTGTATAGCGCACTTTTTAGGAGTGTGCTTGAGTATCGCTAACCCTTGTGTAGCGCTAGCCCCCCTAATAAGGTCGGCCACAAGCCGCACTTTGCGGGGAGAGATGGGTAAGTTCTTGAGTTTTGCTACTGCCTGCATGGCTATTTTTTACCTTTATTTTTTTTGGAGATGTGGCCTCTAAAGTTCCTAGTAGGAGCAAATTCACCGAGCTTATGCCCTACCATGTTTTCGGTCACATACACAGGGATAAACTTATTGCCGCTGTGTACTCCGAAGGTAAGTCCTACAAAGTCTGGTGAAATGGTAGAGCGCCTCGACCATGTTTTTATGGCTGTTTTTTCTCCCGCTTCATTGGCTTTATTGACCTTTTTTTGTAAGTGGTGGGCAATGTAAGCGCCTTTTTTGATGGATCGGGCCATTATTTTTTCCTCCTGCTAATGATTAGTTTTTGGGAATATTTTTTCTTGTTTCTTGTGCGCTGTCCTTTGGCATACAAACCTGTCCTTGACCTTGGATGCCCACCAGAAGCCTTTCCTTCACCACCGCCCATAGGGTGGTCTACTGGGTTCATGGCCACACCCCTGACACGCGGTCTCCGGCCAAGCCATCTGTTTCTGCCAGCCTTGCCCAGAACAGTATTCATATGGTCGCTGTTGGACACTGTTCCAACAGTAGCCATGCATTCACCCAGTACTAGACGGCGCTCACCTGAAGGAAGTTTGAGTGTGACATATTTCTCTGCTTTAGCAATGAGTTGTGCAGAAGCGCCAGCACCTCTGGCCATTGCCCCTCCCCTGCCTGGATGAAGTTCTATATTATGTACCATAGTGCCTGTAGGCATGGCCTTCAGAGGTAATGCATGCCCAATTTCAGGCGCAATGTCTTGTCCTGCCAGTACCTTATCACCTACCTTTAGACCTTCTGGGGCTAGGATGTATGCCTTTTCTCCATCTACATAATAGAGCAGTGCAATATAAGCGGTACGCATGGGATCGTACTCTATAGACTTAACAACACCTGGTATGTTATATTTTCTTCTCTTAAAATCAATAATGCGCAAACGTTTCTTGTGCCCCCCACCTCTGTAGCGCATAGTCATCTTACCAGTGTTATTTCTACCCCCTGTTCGCTTTACCGATACCAATAATGACTTCTCAGGCTTTTTTTTGGTAAGTCCTGCAAAGTCAGGGGCAATTCTAAAACGCTGTCCTGGTGTAATTGGTCTTAATTTTTTTACGCCCATTTGCCTACTTATAGATTATGAATTAGTGGCCAAGCATGCACTGTTATTGAACACATCATCCATTGCTAATAATTCACTATTCAATTAATGTTGCTATAAAAATCAATCACTTCTCCTTCTTTCAACGTTACTAATGCTTTTTTATAGGCAGGCTGTTTACCTCGGCTCATACCCGACTTGGTGTGTCGGATCTTTTTTTTGCCAGCGTAGCGCATGGTGTTCACACTATTTACGGTAACGCTATAAGTCTCTTCGATTTCTTTTTTGATTTCAACTTTGTTGGCCTTTTTATCAACGATAAGTCCGTATACACCTTTTTCATGGAGGGATGATACTTTCTCTGTAATCAAAGGTTTCCTCAGGATACTCATTCTTGACTTAGATTTTGGGTAATACTTACCAGAGCACTTTCGCTGATTAGGAGACGATTTGCATTGAGCAGGTCATAGGTATTGATCTGGTCTGCAATAGTCATCTTAGTTTGTTGAAGGTTTCTACCTGCTAGCAGCAGATTCTTGTCAGCAACAGAAAGAATTAATAAAGTCTTTTGGTCCGCCAAAGCCAAGCTATTAAGCATGTGGAGATAATGCTTGGTTTTTGAGGATTCGAAAGAAAAGTCTGCTAGAATGGTGATATGCTGCCCCTTGGCTTTGTAGCTTAGGGTAGATTTTCTTGCCAATTTCTTGATTTTTTTATTGAGCTTGAATCCATAATCTTTTGGTCTGGGCCCAAAGACACGTCCTCCACCCTTGAATAAGGGAGACTTGATACTGCCTGCACGGGCAGT
>DCSL01000078.1 GCA_002325615.1 Amoebophilaceae bacterium UBA1467 | reverse complement strand
ATTGCTGGTATGTCTTATGCACCAGGGTACTCGGTTCCATGTATATTGGAGTATTTTTTTTCTATGCAATTGTTATAGGCATCTGCCTCCTTTTCGCACACATCATATTGATCGGACATTTAGCGGGCAATGCGGTAGAAATTACAAAAGATCAACTTCCTGAAGTGCACAAGATAATTGAAAATCAATCACAGATTCTCGAGTTAAGTAACACACCTACTATGTATCTCCTACAAGGAGATGGGATTTTGAATGGCTTTGCCACAAGATTTTTAGGGACCAATTATGTGGTTCTTTATTCTGACATGTTAGAAATTGCATTTACTGAAGGCATCGAAGCTGTAGAGTTTATTATTGCTCATGAGCTCGGGCATATCAAAAGAAATCATACGGGGCTTTTTAAAAAATTATTGCTACTTCCATCCTTACTTGTCCCGTTTTTACGTTCTGCATATTCAAGGGCCTGTGAATATACTTGTGATAATATTGGATTTTCCTTATCACCTGAAGGCGCTAGAAAAGGCTTATTGATACTAGCGTCTGGCAAAAGTTTGTATAAAAAAATAAACTTAGAAGCATATGTTCGTAATGCTAATAACGCAAGTGGGTTTGCAAGCTGGTTTGCTGAAATATGCTCAACACATCCCCATTTAACCAAGAGGTTAGAAAACGTTGGTCTACGGCCCGATGACTATACGGTGAACAAACAGAGTGCACGCGATTAAAGCGTGTGTAAAACACGCATGCTGCGCTACAAGTACGTATGCGACGAAAATACACCACCAAGCGTCAGTTTTAACACTAATTCGGTTTTAACGCTAATCTTGTTATACGTTTGCGTATTTATGTGCCCTAGTACACCCTTTTACTAGTGATTAGCCGAGCTTGGTATGCGACCAAAGACGTACGCAACAAAACTTAAATCATTTGTAAACGCACTAGGCTCACTTAAATTTTGGGCTTACGCAAAGTGCGGGCATGGAAGTGTAGTATCATTTCCAAGCATACTTGTGATGTTACTACCCAGACCAATTTTTTCTGCACTGCAGCAAGGGCCATCAAATGTTAGATAGCGTCCCGAACTATACTACCTCTGCCAAGAGACTTTGCACCATGTTCGTAGAGCCAATGTATAGAGGCACACGCTGGTGAATAGCTTGGGGCTGGATAGCCAGTATAGCCTGTTGCCCATTGCTGGCTGTACCGCCAGCTTGCTCAGCAATCAAGGCTAAAGCATTACACTCTAGCACTAGCCTGAGCTTGCCTTCAGGATTTTTTAGGGTGGGAGGATATAAGTAAATACCTCCTTGAATCAAGTGCCGGTGAAAATCAGCTACTAGGGCTCCCATATACCGAGCAGCATAGTTATGATGCCTACACTGCTGAATATAACGCTGCACATAGCTAGGGAAAGTATTAAAATGACCATCGTTGATAGCATAGTTTCTTCCATCTTTGGGCATCTGCATAGCTTGGTAAGCCAGAAAGAATTCTCCTATGGAGGGCTCGTAGGTAAATCCATGCACGCCATGGCGTACTGTGTAAACAAGCATTGTGGAAGTGCCGTACAGGATATACCCAGCAGCAAGTTGCTTACTTCCTTCTTGCAAGACGTCTGCTTGTTGGACGGGCATTGACTGAGAGGACCAACGTTGGTACACAGAAAATATGGTTCCAATAGCAGCATTGGCATCAATATTAGGAGAACCATCTAAAGGATCTAGAGCTATAATATAGTTCCCGTAACTGTTGGTGAATGCTATAATGCCTGTTTCTTCTTCTGATATCACAGCACATACTTCCTCTGTTGCTCCTAGCATACGCACAAAACAGTGATGCGCCATCATATCGAGGTTTTGTTGTTCATCACCAGAAAAATTATACGCCCCTTGACTACCTATAACATCTGCTAGGTCTAGTCTCCTTACTACTTCGTTGACTACTTTTCCGGCTGCAGCCATGGCATGAAGTATACGGGGCAAAGCTTCGGGGGAATCTGGAAATTGCTGTTGCTCCTCTTGCAGGAACTGGTCCAAAGAAGGTCTTAAGTCAGGTAGGATGTTGCTTGGCTTTTTTTTCATAGGAATGGCTACTCGACAACGGCAACACAGTTGATCATATTATACAGGCTACCATTAACTTTGTTGCGGTTCAGGATAATAGTTCTCAGAAAACAGTACATGAAAGTATTTAAGTTTGGTGGTGCTTGTATACAGTATCCCGAAGCAGTAAGAAAGCTCGAGCAGTTTATCAAATCAGAACAGCCCCACCCTTTGGTCATCGTTGTATCAGCGATGGGAAAAACAACCAAAGGTTTGGAAAAGATCTTTCAACAAAGATTAGATGCCCAACCCTATGACGAAACCCTACAACATCTCTATCTTTTCCACCAAGAGATGATTGACCATCTCTTGCGCAAACTACGACAAGAAGCGTATCAAACACTAGCGCTGTGGAAAGAACAGTTGGTAACAACACTTTCCGTACCTGCTGTCGATACATCATTAGAGGAGCTTTATAGTAGGATAGTGGCTGAAGGGGAATTGCTCGCTTCTAAGATCATTGACTACTATCTGCAAGAACAGAACGTGGCGTGTGCATGGTTAGATGCCAGAAGATGTATCAAGACCAACAGTAGGTTCTGCAACGCACAGGTTGATTGGGCAGCAACGAAACATTGGGTCAAAAAAAATGTTATTCCTCTCCTAGAGAAAAATCAGGTTGTGCTTACACAGGGGTTCATTGGGAGTAATGAGGCGGGAGAGACGACCACGTTAGGAAAAGAGGGTTCTGATTTCACGGGCGCTATTCTGGCCGCTGTCTTAAGGGCGCAATCTTTAACTATTTGGAAGGACGTACCAGGCATTATGAGTGCGGACCCCAAGTTGTTCAAACAGGCAACTAAATTTGACCATATTTCTTACGAAGCAATGGCGGAGATGGCTTTTTACGGTGCCAAAGTCCTGCATCCTAAAACCATACAGCCACTGGCTGCCCACAATATTCCACTTTACGTCAAGCCTTTTCATCGTCCTCATGAAGCGGGCACAGAAATAACTCATGGATTTCCTCAACTTGAGCATCCTGTCTACATCCTACAAAAAAATCAGGGGCTGGTTCATCTCAGTAGGGAGCATCCAACATTCTTTGATGAGGAACACTTGAAAGAGGTTTTTCATCAATTAACGCAGCATAACACACGCGTAAACATGCTGGCAAAGAGTGCACATACGTTCTCTATCTGCTTGAATGCTGACTCCTACAGAATAAGAACCTTATTAGCAGCGCTGAACCAAAAATTTCAGGTGCACTACCATACACCCGTGAACCTGTTGACAATCATGCATCAAGATGACAGTCTACCCAAGACATTACTTCAGCAAGAAACTATCTTATTAGGACAGCAAAGACCTGGAGTTTATCAAGCAGTATTCCAACATGAACCGAAGACCATGTGAAGAACCACACACTTATTGGCAACAGGCACAACAAACAGGGCTAGTATTCATCCTCAGGGAAGAAGAAATCTTCTTTTGTTGGATAATCAGGCCATATCTCTTCGATGTTATTATAAGGCTGCGTATCGTCTTCGAGTTCCTGCAAATTTTCTTCTACTTCTAGCGGCGCCCCTGAGCGTTTTGCATAATCAAGGAGTTCTTCTTTTGTGGCTGGCCAGGGAGCATCATCTAGCCAAGACGCCAATTCAAGAGTCCAGTACATAGGCATTCATTATATTGATAATTCGTGATTAATAACCATGTTGCATTTTGGTGCCAATTCTGCACGGGCGCAAACTTAACGCATTTAACATATTATGGGCAATAGCCAATAGCATCAATTGTACGACAAAAAAGATCTGTGCACGTTGCTTAATTGCCTATTTTTATATCAGGTTAGGGCATTAAGAACAGCATTCTTAGTAATTTCTCTAAAAATAATTCTTTGGATCTTGACATCATCTAGCTTCAGGGCTTCTTTGAGGTGCCAAGAAATGGATTCTCCTTCACGGTCATCATCACTGGCGAGGTACACACAATCTGCTGGGTGTGCTAAGGCTTTCAGTGCTTTGACAATGTGTTGCTTGCCTTCACTGATTTCGTAGGTAGGCCGAAAGCCGTGTGCCACGTCAATGGCCTTGCTATTTTTGGGCGAGTCTCGGATATGACCATAACAGGAAGCCACTTGGTAGTCCGTCCCCAAGTATCCTTCAATGGTCTTGGCTTTGGCAGGCGACTCTACGATGACAAGGTTTTTGGGCATCTCTCAGTATTTCTTCGCGAATATCTACGCTTTTGCAATGACTACAAAATAGTTTCACG
>DCSL01000059.1:21001-21227 GCA_002325615.1 Amoebophilaceae bacterium UBA1467 | reverse complement strand
GTAATCTTGTAATCTTGTAATCTATGCACAAAGCACAAAAAGTATTCATCAGTTTGTTATTGGTGGCAGGTTTTGCTAGCAGTTGTTCCAAGCCGGAGCCGGAAGAAAGTCAAAAAGAAAAATTAAAGGCCCAAAAAGAGCGCCTGATTACTGAAATAAGTGATCTGGGAGGTCCTGTGCTAGTATATCCAGCTCAAGCCGCCCCCCCCCTCGAAGAGAAAGTTAA
>DCSL01000059.1:0-20953 GCA_002325615.1 Amoebophilaceae bacterium UBA1467 | reverse complement strand
CGAAGAGAAAGTTAAATTCATAAAGTTAGTTCTTACAGCCCTGTGTAGTGCCTTAGAAACGCAAGAAGTAACGGATATAGATTTAGAAAGACTGGTCCTAGGAGCAGGAAACTCGGCGCAGCAGAGGCAGATCTTCCGTGCTGTCCTACTATTGTTTACCACTGGTACAGATGGCACTGGTACAGTAAGGGCAATGATAGAAGAGTTAAGACAGTCAGAGCCTGAAATAGGAGAAAAATTTGAGCTAATCTATAATAAAATGCAAGACCTTATGAAGGTAATGAAGCAAATACGTGAGCTCAAGTAAGGAGTAGACATGTTTCAATGCAAGGCAGCGCCACGCTAGCAATAAATTCGTGACCCATAGCCCAGACACGTACAGCGTGTCTGGGCTATATTTTTGTCTAACACGGCATTTCGTGCAATCTTGCAGGAGTGGGGACACCGCTGTGCATAGCGCTACGTAACCCGCTCAATAAGCCTCTCTATGCACCCTCTTAAGCAGCTTGCCAGCGACACAGTGCTTTACGGATTCAGCAGTGTGGTGGGCAGAATACTCAACTACCTACTCGTGCCTTTTTACACGAGTATTCTTTTGCCTGCTGACTATGGCCTTCTCACAGAGTGGTATGCCTACGCAGCCTTGCTACAAGTCCTTTACACCTATGGAATGGAGACCGCTTACTTCCGCTTTGCTAAGCAAGAGCCAGCAACCTTCGATCTGGCGGTCAGCGCGCTCCTCCTTTCTAGCCTGTTCTTCTCTGGCCTACTGGTACTTTTTGCCACGCCCATCACAGTGGGTATAGCCCATCCAGGGGGTGAGCATTGTGTCTATTATTTTGCCGCTATCCTGGCCATTGATGCTGTGTTGGCCATTCCCTTGGCTCGGCTTCGACTTCAAAGTCGGGCCATCTTTTTTGCCAGTACCAAGCTCTTACAAATCGGTCTAAATATTGTGCTCAACTTGGTGCTGCTTGGTGGCTGTGCCAACATCTATGCAGGCCACTGTCTGGCAAACCTGCAGCCCTGGGTGATCTCTTTCTATGATCCTGCAAAGAGCGTTGAGTATGTGTTGATCGCCAACCTAGTAGCCAATGCTGCAGCCTTACCTTTGCTCAGTAAGTCGCTTCTTAAAATCAAGTTTCAGCTGCCCTGGCAGCAACTACGGCCCATGCTGGTGTATGCATGGCCACTGCTGCTCATGGGCTTGGCAGGCGCTGTCAATGAAATGCTGAGCCGGGCGATGCTCCGTCATTGGCTTCCTCCGGGCTTGTATCCAGGTCAAAGCAATGAGGCTATTTTGGGCATCTTTGGGGCTTGTTATAAGCTTGCTGTCTTGATGCTCCTAGGCATCCAGGCGTTTCGCTATGCAGCAGAGCCTTTTTTCTTTGCCCATGCGCAGGCGCGCAATGCTCATACACTTTTCAGTACCGTCATGCACCGGTTTGTTCTAGGCGCATGCTTCATCTTGTTTGCAGTCAGTGCCAACCTGGACCTGCTCGGGCAGCTATTCCTCAGAAAAGCGGAATACCGGACAGCCCTAGAAGTAGTGCCCTACTTGATGCTCGGTTACTTATTCCTAGGCATGTATTACAACTTTTCGGTGTGGTTCAAGCTGACCAACAAAACCCATTACGGCACTTGGCTGGCCAGCATAGGTGCACTAGTGACCATTGTGCTCAACATCCTACTGATACCTATTGGGGGCTACTGGGGCAGCGTGTGGGCCACTTTGGTCAGCTATATCACCATGAGTTTGCTGTGCTACTATTGGGGACAAAAATACTATCCTATCCCCTACCAGCTAGGTCGCAAGCTGGCTTATGTCATGGGTACTATGGTGTGCGTGTATTGGGTCAGGAGCATTGCCTATACCAACTGGACTAGTGCTGTGGTAAGCAACCTGGTGCTGACGCTGCTCTTTGGCACGCTGTTGTACAGGCTAGGACGCAGCAAGGGAAAAAAGTGACCATGATGAGACTAGTACCGCACTCAAAGGGCGGACCACCTGGTAGCCCTTCCACTGGCCAGGATGACGCCCCTTTTCCCAAGGCGGGTATTTCGTTTTGAGAAAAGCTGCACTCCGCAATGTGCAAAAGCTGCCTTTGTACAATCGCGTTAAGAAATCCGCAGGAGCAGGGCGTTAAAGCCCATCTACTGTTCGAGGTCCAAAGGGCCGAGTTGAGGCGGGATAGCCCTACGACAAGGATTTTAGAAATTTTACAACAGCGGCTGATTTTTTGCCTACTTTTTTCATCCTAGGAAAAAATGAGGGCTTCACCGGTGACTTGAAGTTCATTTTCGTAGCTTTGTTGGAAAAGATTTCATGATAAAAATTTGCATCATCAACCGTTCCAAACATGCCCTGCCAGCTTATGCTACCGCTGATGCAAGTGGCATGGACTTGCGGGCCAACATTCACGCAAGCATTACGCTGCAGCCCCTGCAAAGAGTCCTGGTGGGAACAGGCTTGTCCATGGCACTTCCCAAAGGTTATGAAGCCCAGATAAGGCCCAGGAGTGGGTTGGCTTTGCAACATGGCCTCACGGTGCTCAACAGTCCTGGCACCATTGATGCTGACTACCGAGGAGAAATCAGGGTGATGCTGATCAACCTTTCTGAAGAAGATTTTGTCATTGAAGACGGCGAGCGGATTGCTCAGCTTGTCATAGCAACACATGCCCAAGCGAGATGGGTACCTGTGGACACGCTAGACAATACCCCTAGGGGGCAGGGAGGATTTGGGAGCACAGGGAGGCAATGATTCCAGCAGGAGAAGCAACAGCACAACAACAGGCGCACCGTCATCTAGTATACATCCCATGCACCTGATTATACCCATGGCCGGCAAGGGCAAACGCATGCGCCCCCACACACTGACTACACCCAAACCCTTGATTCCGATTGCAGGCAAACCCATCGTAGTACGGCTGGTAGAGGAAGTACATGCTGCCTGCGCCACGCCTATTCGTACTATTGGTTTTGTGGTCAGCGAATTGGAGCCAGCCACCCAGCTACAGCTCACCCAGCTAGCAGAAAGCATGGAAGCAGAAGCTATATTTTATGAACAAAGCGAAGCACAGGGTACCGCCCATGCAGTACTGTGCGCTGCAGCGCTCTTGCAGGGGCCGGTCATTGTAGCCTTTGGCGATACACTTTTTAAGTGCGGCTTTACTTTAGATGTGGACCAAGAAAGTGTGATATGGGTCAAAAAAGTACAAGACCCTAGTGCTTTCGGCGTAGTCAAACTAGATGCCCAAAACATGGTGACGGACTTTGTAGAAAAGCCCACCAGCTTTGTCTCTGACCTGGCTATCATTGGTATCTATTACTTTAGAGAAGGCGCACAACTGGGCCAGGCCCTTCAAAGACTGATAGACCAGGGTATACGCAGGGACGGTGAGTACCAACTGACTGCCGCACTGGAAGCCATGAACAAAGCCGGCGTGCAATTTGCAACACAGGCAGTAGAAGAATGGCTCGACTGTGGCAACAAGACAGCCACGCTCCATGCCAACCAACGTTTTTTGACATTTCTGCAAGGAGAGCAGGACTTGATCGCTGCTACAGCACAGCTACACAATAGTGTGCTCATTCCTCCTGTTTACCTAGGCGAGCAAGTCGTTGTAAAAAATACGGTGCTGGGCCCTTATGTTTCTGTGGGCAGCCATGCTTACATTAAAGACGCGCGGATACAGAACAGCATTATACAAACACACAGCACTGTTGAGAACGTAACGCTGAAAAACTCTATGCTGGGCAACCACGTCTCCCTCACAGGCAAAAGTGCAGAAGTGAGCATAGGAGATTACACCACCATCATGCGTGATGCATGACGCCGTGTGGATGCTTAACAATTTAGATGGGGAACAGTACTACACGTAACGATAAGTTAGGCTGTGCGGACTCCAACGCCCAACAAAGTCCCAGGAAAACCCCCTGAATAAAGCCGCACACGCAGAGATGAGCAACAAGATGAATAGGTGGTGCTTACGACATAGTTTTTGGCTGCTGGCGTGGGCCTGTTGCTTCCAGGACTGCTGCCCTGTGCCAAAAAAGGGAGCCAGCAAAGACGAGTGCCGGGTGCAATCTTTAGACTTTGAGTACCTGAAAATGAGTACTACTGTAGGCTATCAAGATCCTACACACCACTACGGCAGTGGCTATGTAAAGTTTCGAATCAAGAAAGATCACCTGATTTGGTTTTCTGTGTTGGGGCCTTGGGGCATAGAAGTCCTTCGGGGAATCATGACGCCCACAAGCATTACCCTACTCAACCACATGCAGAAAGCCTATTATGTGTATGACTACGCAACCCTTCGTTCCCTATTTCCTGGCCCTTGGGATTATGCACTGCTGCAAGCCGTGCTGCTGGGAGAGCTAGCCTATGCCTATGGCCCACACGAGGTGATACAACAAAATTCACAGCAAGCAGTGATACAACAACAAAAAAAAACATGGACCCTGACACACATCATCCATCCAACCCTTAAGAAAGTAGAAAAGCTAGTCGCTGTAACTGGGCAGGGTAGTTGTGTAGCTGTCTATGACCAATTTAAGCCTTGTCAAGGGGGACTCTTGTTCAGGCGCGCAACACTGACCTGGTACTACCGCACTGCCCCCACACAACCAGCCATGACCCTGGTCCTGAAAGGCATGCAGGCGCAATGGCCTAAAAAATCTTTGTGCTTTCCTTTTTCCATTCCAGCACACTATGAAAAGAAACAAGCCATACTGGATTGGTAGTGCTTTGGTACTGGGCTGGATAACCGCCGCCGTCCCACCTAGTAAAACCCAGTTTGAGGCCGAACGGGCAGTACTATTGCAACGCATTCAAAATATCCAGCAGATCTTACTACAAACAGAAACAAAAAAAAAGGAAGGCATGGGCCAGCTCAATGCCCTGAATACACAGATTGAATCCAACGCCCTGCTTATTCAGTCAATCAACCAAGCGCTGGAGGCTATCAACCAAGAGATCCAACAAAAACAAAGGGCGGCGGCCCTCCTAACGCAAGACCTGGCACAGCTACAAAAAGAGTACGCCGCCATGGTCTATGTAGGCGCCAAAACCCTGCACGACATCCATCCGCTGATGTTTATTTTTTCCGCACCCTCCTTCCACAACTTGGTACAAAGGCTACGGTATGTCAAACAGTACGCCCGCATCAGGCAAAAGCATTGCCTAGAGATTGAGAAAATAAAGTCCGCACTCCAAGCACAACAAGCCGCTGCCACACAACGCAGGCAAGCCAAGAACCAGCTGCTACACAGCAGGCAAGCAGAGAGGAGCAAGCTGACTATCCTAAAAATACAGCAATCTCAACTGATAGAGAAGCTAGCACAGGAGCACACGCAGCTCACCAAAGAACTGCAGCAGCGCAACAAAGCTGTGCAGCGCCTGGACAAGTTGATTACCAACGTCATCCAGCAGACACTACGCGCTCAAGCCGCCCCGACTCCAAGCACACCCCCCACTACACAAAAACTACCTGCTAGTGCACCCAAAGCAGTACGTACTAAGCAACTAACCGCGCTCTTTCTAAAAAACCGAGGCCAACTACCGTGGCCAGTGAGGACAGGCTTTATCAGCAAAAAGTTTGGCATCAGTCCACACCCTGTGCTCTGCGACGTGCAAGTAGAAAATCTAGGCATCGACATTCAGACTCAAAAGGGAACACAAGCTTACGCCATCTTTGAGGGGGTGGTCAAAGCCATTGCTTTTGTACCCGGCATGAACCGGGTTGTGATCATCCAGCATGGGGTTTACCACAGCGTGTATGCCAAGCTCAAGCACACGACCGTAACGGTAGGGCAATACGTACAGGTACACACTCCTATTGGCACGATTTATACAGATGCCCAAGGTACTACTGAGCTACAGCTACAACTTTGGCAGGGCACCCAAAAACTGAACCCTACTGGATGGCTTAGCAAGAATTAAATGGGTTTGTGTAGGCCGGTCTAAGGGAGAGGTGGGCATTTGTTATGCTTTGTCTTTCGTGCAAGTTGTGCTTCTGGTACACAAGCACTTCAAGAAGCAGGCTACACCCTCTTTGCATTCATTCACCACAAAAGCCGTCCCTAATCTTGGAGGAACACGACGTGCTGTTCAGGAGTATTCGTAACTAACCCAGGAGCCCAAAGATCACAACAACTAAGGGGCCCAAAAACGCCAAGAGCCGCTCTACGAGCGGCTCTTGGCGTTTAGTTAATAGGTTTTTAGCACAGATCAATACACGGTACTAGCTTTTGATTGCTTTGTCCGCTTTTTCTAGTGCGGCAGTCACTGTATCTAATACTTTTACTACTGCAGTTTTTTCCCCTTCCGCATCTGCTGCTCTTCGTGTTCCTGTTATGTAGCCTTGTAGCGCCTTTTCTGCGGCGTCTAGATCAGTTTTAACGCCTGCGTATTTCTCTTCCAATTTTGCTGCTTTAACTTTAGAGTTTATTGTTCCTAATAACGCTCGCGCCCCCAAAAATACTGAATCTTCGTCGGGATACATTGTTGCATCGAAATTTCTAATTTGTGTTTTCAAATCTTCTGCTAGCGCTAATGCTGATTTTAGTGTTCCTGTTTCTGTTCCTGTTTCTGTTCCTGTTTCTCTTTTCTCTTTTTTATTGCAAGCAGTCACTAAAAAAAGGCTAACAAATAGTATTGAAGTTAGTCTGAGTATTTTTTTGTACATGATTGTCTGTTTTAAAATTTATACTTATCTGAAAATAAATGGGGGACACGCCGCCGTGCCCATCATATGCCACAATAATAAGGAGCTATGACAAAAAAAGCAAATCCCGCAGAAAAAAATTAGGAAATTCCTGGGCATTGCCAAAAAGCAATAGATAGGCCACATGCATCACCACCAGCCATATCTATCTGAGTCATATTTTCACCTACACCTACTACTATACAAGCATGTCCACGTTGTCAACATAAAACGTTTACCAGGAACGGGAAGAATAATAACAAACAACGTTATCAGTGTAAACAGTGCGCTTATAATTTTACCATAGCTAAATCTCAGCGTAGTATTGATCAAAGGTATGACAATTATACTTACACCTAAACCTAGAGGGCATGGGCTTTAGGGCTATAAAACGTATTGTTGCCGTAAGGCATTTACGCTTTGTAGCTACGTAGCTAATAAAAAGGCTGGGTCTGGCTAGCCGTGGATAGCGTGGGCGAGCGGGTACTGGGTTTGATCCTAGGAGATCGTAGTGCGCAGACAGGCAATTGGAGGTAGAGAGTTAGTATACAAACTACTGGAGTCCCTATGAAAGCGTGCTTTACAAAGAGCAGCATGTTAAGAGCAAAGCAGAGACCTATACCGTGGAGCATATGAACAGCTTACTCAGACACACTACCTTGCTCGCTTTAGCCAATGCTACTCTAAATCCATAACTATGATAGCGTACTCACTAAATCTACTGCTTAATAAATTGGAAACTATGAGAAATTAGCAATACCAAGGCTTGATTGCAAGCCCCATGCCTTGGCACGAGTACGAACGGGCCAAGCTCATTTTCGCTTTGTAACCTCCTCAGGGGTCATGATTGCAAAGGGAATTTTGTGGTCTGCCCAGTCAAATACACTGTAATCATATTCAGGTGTCATGGTCAAACACTGGGTAGGACACACGGTGGTACACAAGCCGCAAAAGCAGCACTTAGCCAAGTCAATGTCAAACCGGGCAGCAGCAAGGCGCTTGGTCATGCCATTACTGGTTTTTCTAATGGGCGCAGGTGCTTTGATGGCTTCGATCTCGATACAATCTACTGGGCATACTTGCGCACACTTGTCGCACACGATGCAGTCGTCAATAGCATTGTGCAGTTGGTAGCGCCCGCGCGCAGGCACCGGCAAGCGTTCGTGCGGATACTGGAGGGTAGCAGGCCCCACCTCGAAGTAGGCAGCAGCGGTCATGGGCAAGTTGCGGGAACGAGGCCCTAAGGACTTGCGCAGGTGCTGCCAGGTCAAGCGCAGGCTCCCCCAGAGCGTACCGAGGTTGTATAAAAAGACTTGGAAGGGGTGTTGCGGGGAGGGCATCGCGTAGCAGTTTTTTATCCCAATATAAGGAGTTGCCACCATAGCGTCACCAAACAAAGCAGCAAAGCAGCAGGCGTCAAGTATTGCCAGCACAAACGAATGACCTGGTCAACGCGCAAGCGAGGAAAAGTCCATCGGATGCCCATTTGCACCAAGATGACGCACAGCGCTTTAGAAAAAAGCCACCCCCCCGCCCAAAAATGGCCTACCCAGGTGCCGGGCGAGCCACTGGTCCAGATGGCTAGGGGCAGCCCGGGCAAGTTGGGCAACGGCGTATGCCCACCCCCCAAGAACAAGATGACGCCTAGTAAGCTCATCAAGAGCAGCATGCTGTACTCGGCTAGCATGAGCCAGGCAAAGCGCAAGCCACTGTATTCGGTGTGGTAACCTCCTATCAGCTCAGACTCAGCTTCAGGCAAGTCAAAAGGCGCACGGTGGCAAGCTACCAAAGAAGCCACAAAAAAGACGGCATACGCCAGGCAGAGCGGCGGCATCCTAAAGATGTTCCATGCCAGTACCCCCCCCCACTGGGCAACGTTGATGCCTTTGAGACCCAACAAATAGATAGGCACGGAAGCACTGGGGCCTTGCTGTGCAGCAATGGCCTGTAGGTCTAGGGTCTGGCTTACGATCAGCACGCTCAGGACACTGAGGCCTAAGGGGACCTCGTAAGCCATGAATTGCAGCAAGGCCCGCATGGCACCCAGGCGGGCATACTTGTTGTGCGAGGCCCAGCCAGCTACGAAAATGCCCATGCTCTCTAGAGAAGCCATGGCCAGAAGGTACAAGACCCCTGTAGCAGTGGGGGCGCCACACCAGGTATGGGTGACGGGCAGCACGGCAAATGCTGCAAAGACAACGACAAAGATCCAGGCCGGAGCCACTACAAACAGTACCTTGTCGGCAGCAGTGGGTACCATGCTTTCTTTTTGAAGCAGCTTGAGAAGGTCGGCCAGGGGTTGACCCAAGCCCCGGTAGCCTACCTCAGTGGGGCCTAGGCGGTCTTGGATCAAAGCAGCTATTTTCCGCTCGATATACCCCGCTCCCAGGGTAAAGAGGAGCAAAAAGGGCAGATAAAACAGGAGGGTAAACATAGGCTGTAGGTTAGGTAATTGCAAGATGGCCAACGACTTGGCTTGGTGTCAAGCCGAAAGCTGCTCGAGGTGCACTTCCTGGCCAAAAAAAATGCGGGTGGCTTTCTCAAAATCTGCTGTCAGGGCTGATACCATAAAATGGTCTTTGGCCTGACGGCTGGTACTCAGGAGCTGATGGCGGGCCAGAAAGTGCTGCACATACGTTGCCGTCATGGTACTAGCATCTATAACCGCCAGCTGATGCTGGTAAAAGGCTTGGATTTGCGTTTTGATGACGGGATAGTGCGTGCACCCCAAAATGAGTGCTTTGATCTGCTGCAAGACAGGACTCTGGAGGTAGTTGTAGATGATTGCCTGGTCGATGTTTTGGGTAAACCCAGCTTCGATCATGGGCACCAAGAGCGGTGTGGCCAGTGCCTTGAGCTGAATGCCTAGGCGCAGGCCTTGGAGCTTTTTTTCGTAAACGCCCGATTGCACGGTCTGCTGGGTGCCAATCAAGCCAATGGCCTGGCCCTTGAACTGGCTACCAATATGATCGACCATGGGGTCAATAACGTTCAACACAGCAGCCCGCTTACTCACATGCGCGCGAATCAAGTCGTAGGCAGCCGCCGAAGCAGAGTTGCACGCTATGAGGATGACCTTACAGTGCTTTTGCAAGAGTAGGTCGCACGCCCGGATAGAATAGGCTTGAATTGTGGCTGTGGCCTTGTCTCCATAGGGCAGGTGAACGGTGTCTCCAAAGTAAACAATCGCTTCCTTAGGAAGCAGGTTCTTCACGGCACGGGCTACGGTGAGCCCCCCAATGCCACTGTCAAAAATGCCAATCGGACGATTCATGGTGTGTTCTGTGATGGTTAACCACAGTTGTCATTCTCAACAGACGTGAGGGACCTTATGCACTCCGTTGATGGGTCGCACTGTCCTTGATCTTGCTGCCCCTCTCTTTTTTGTCATACTACGCCAAGGATTGGGCACGGCGAAGGAGCAACAAAGCAATAGCAAAGTAGTGGGCCCACCAGGAATTGAACCTGGAACCCCCTGATTATGAGTCAGGTGCTCTAACCGATTGAGCTATGGGCCCTCATGCAGACAGCAGACAATATGGGCTTGGAATTAGGGTCGCAATGCTATACATTTCCGACTAGTTTTACAAGCCGCCCGCCCTGGGGCAGGCCGAGCCTAAGGGCTTGTTCGCGTACTTGTAGAGTCTTGTAGACTTTTCTCTTCATTGAAATCGCCCCACCATGCCCCCATCATCTGACACTCCAAAGTACCTGATTGTGGTGGCAGGCCCTACCGCAGTAGGTAAAACGAAGTGCTGTATTGAGTTGGCCCAGCATCTACGCACTGAGATTATCTCGGCCGATGCCCGGCAGTGCTATCAAGGCATGGCCATCGGTACTGCGCAACCTCCCTCTGCAGCCATGCAGGGGGTACCGCACCATCTTATCAACTTCTTGCCCGTGCAGGCACCTTACAATGCAGGGATGTTTGCGCGGGATGCCTTAAAAATCTTGGAAAATTTGTTGGAGAGGTATTGTTATGTGCTGATGACGGGAGGCTCTGGGTTGTATATCCAGGCAGTATGCCAGGGGCTGGATACGATGCCACCAGTTTCCCCCACCATCCGGGCTATGCTGAACAAAAAGCTCCAAACAAGGGGCTTACCAGCCCTGGCGACAATGCTGGCTACCCAAGACCCTGCTTATTACCAAGTAGTAGACCGGGCTAACCCCCAGCGGGTCATCAGGGCCTTAGAAGTATGTTTGGCCACGGGGCAGCCTTACAGTACGTTTCGAAAACACCAGCCAGCAGCACGTCCATTTACAATCATTAAAATAGGACTTACAAGAGACCGCCAGGCGCTTTACCAGCGCATCAACCAACGGGTAGAACAGATGCTGGACCAGGGTTTGATACAAGAGGTCATGGCTTTGTATCCTTATCGCCATTGCAATGCTTTACAGACTGTGGGTTATCGCGAACTTTTTGGCTATCTGGACGGCCACTATAGCCAAGCAGAGGCCATTAGGTTACTCAAAAGAAATACAAGGCGGTATGCCAAAAGGCAGCTTACTTGGTTTGGACGAGACCCAGCCATGCATTGGTTTCACCCTGACGATGGGCCCTCCATCCTCCAGCATATCCAGCAAATGACCACTGCCTCATGAGGCTTGCCAGTCTTCCTATGCATACAAAAGCGCATTTTTTTGAAGATGTCTACGAGATAGTCAAACGTATCCCTCCAGGGCGGGTCACCACATATGGGGCCATTGCCCACTGCTTGGGGGTTAAAGGCAGCGCCCGGATGGTGGGGTGGGCGTTGCACCAGGTGGCACAACATCCAGAAATTCCAGCACATCGGGTTGTAAATTGCCGTGGCTTACTGACAGGAAAGCACCACTTTGCAGGCAAAGCTACCATGGAGCAACGCCTTGCGTCAGAGAGCGTACGTGTTTGTAATGATCAAATACAAGGGTTTGCGCAGCTTTTTTGGGACCCGTTACAAATAGGTGATGCACTAGTATAGGGGTTGTTTCAGATAGTGTTCTTCTCTAAGAAGCGCAAGATTTCCTTTCTGAGTGTTTGCAGTTCGTTGGTATTGGCCAATCTGACCAAGATGCCAAGGAGCTTGTTGTAACGTTCTAGCAAGTCCGTATATTTCTTTTCTAGACTCAATAATTCGACAGCGTCTCGGTCTATGTAACTGAGAGGACCTTCGCTAATTTCATGGTCTTCTTCATGCAACTCAGCAAAGTCAATCTCAAAATTGTAGTGAATGATGTTGCCGACTGCTCTGATAAACCTATAGCTTAGCTCCGCCTCCCTGAACCTGTTGTAAAGGGTATTTCTGCTGATTCCCAAACGTTCTGATAGCTTCTTTAGGGAAAAGCCACTCTTTCTGATAACATCCTCTACTATTTCTCCTCTGTGTTTTTTCATAGGGCCAAAAATGCAGATAATGGATGGAAACCATCAGACTTATTTTATTCACATGTGGTTAAATAACCATCAGCATAACGCACTATTGTTTAAAAAGACCAATAGTGTACCAAGCAAACGGATCTATTAAACGAAGCCCTGTTCTCTATGATCCTTGATCCGTACTCAGCAGGTTAGTAACACTTATAAAACCATCCGAAGTGGTACAAGCACATACATCAATGCATAACGCCCACTTACGATACTGCCTACAAAAAATATCTTCGAAGTTCACTAGCACTAGAATAAGTGCTAATTTTAAGATGCTGAGCAAAAGTACGGGCAGGCTGTCTGCTCACCGAAAGTTGCTAACCTAGTGCGTAGATAGCACGGTTGCAACGCACGCGTACCTGCTTTTGCCAAGGTATTCAATGAAAATTATTAGCGTGGGCCACCCTCAATATGATGACCATAGGCAAGCAAAATAAATCTATGAAACAGTTTATCTGGGCCATTTGGATTGTTTTTTTACTGTTCCTGGGCACAGTTCCCCTGTACATCTTCACGGTGAAGATCAACTGGTGGAATCTTTATGGCACACTCCCCTCTCTGACTGTGCTAGAAAACCCTGAAAGCGATTTGGCTTCAGAGTTGTACTCAGCAGATGGTGTCTTGCTCGGCAAGTACTTTAGGAACAACAGGAGTCTCGTGGCGTACGAAGAAATTTCTCAGAATGTAATCAATGCCTTGCTGGCTACGGAAGATTACCGGTTTGAAACCCATGCTGGTATCGACCTCAAGGGACTCTACAGGGTCTTTTTGCTTTCTATTCTCTTGAAAAAGAACAAAGGAGGTGGAAGCACCCTTACACAGCAACTAGCCAAAAATATTTTTGAAACCAGGAACGAAAGGTACAAGGGACTACTCAGCAACATCCCGCTTCTCAAAACAGTGATTGTAAAAACCAAAGAGTGGATTGTGGCGGTACAGCTCGAGCGGTCTTATACCAAGAAGGAAATCATTACCATGTACCTCAATACGGTCAGCTTTGGGAACAACACTTTTGGCCTCAAGGTAGCTGCTAAGACCTTCTTCAATACTACACCTGACTTGCTCAACGTAGAACAAGCTGCCTTATTAGTGGGGCTTTTAAAAGCCCCTTCTCACTACAGTCCTATTAAACATCCAGAAAGAGCGCGCCGAAGAAGAGATGTAGTGCTGGCACAACTTTGCAAATACCAGCTACTGGCTCAAGAAAATTATGAGCAGCTTCAACAGCAGCCCATAACGCTGGAGTACAGGGCAGAAGACCACAACATGGGCTTAGCTACTTATTTTCGATCTGCCATTCGCGACTTTCTCTTACAATGGACGCACCAACATGGCTACGATCTGTTTGAAGATGGTTTAAAAATCTACACGACCATTGACAGTCGCTTGCAAAAATATGCCGAAGAGGCTGTCGTAGCGCACATGCAAGTGCTGCAGCTAAGTTTTGAGCAGCACTGGGACGGACGCAATCCATGGGTTGACGAAAAGGGCAATGAGATCCAGAATTTTATTGCAACAGCAGCCAAACGTACAGCCTACTACCAACAGCTGGTGGAAGAATATGGTGAAGATAAGGACACAATTGATGTCCTCATGAACACGCCCATGGCTACCCAGCTATTCTCCTGGAAAGGGGAAATCGATGCGGTCATGAGCCCCATAGATGTGCTTCGATACAACAAAAGACTGCTCCATACAGGTTTTATGGCCATGGAACCACATACAGGACACGTCAAGGCCTGGGTAGGAGGCATCAACTACAAACACTTTCAATACGACCATGTAATGCAAGGCAAACGACAGCCTGGTTCTGCATTTAAACCCATCGTATATGCGGCTGCCATCGACAATGGGTACATGCCTTGGCAAAAAATAGTAGACGCACCAGTGACTTTTAGGATGCCAGGTCATCCACCTACGTGGGTGCCCCAAAACTGGAGCAAAAAGTACACAGGTGAAAAAATGACCCTGCGTCAGGCCATGGCCAGGTCGGTAAATTCGATCACGGCTTATCTAATGAAGCAGTTAGGGCCAACGCTGGTGGTAGATTATGCCAAGAGGCTAGGAATCAATAGCCCCTTAGACCCAGTACCTTCCCTATGCCTAGGGGCTAGCGATGTGTCTGTCTACGAACTGGTGGGAGCTTACAGTACTTTTATGAACAAAGGTGTTTGGACAGCACCTTTGTTCATCACCCACATCGAAGATAAAAATGGCCGGGTGCTTGAGACATTTATGCCCCAAAAACGAGAGGCCATTAGTGAAAAAACAGCCTATGTAATGGTACATATGCTCAAGGGTACTCTAGAAGAGCCAGGCGGCACCTCTAGAGGAATTGAGCGGACTCTCAAAGAGGATAATGAGATTTGTGGTAAAACTGGTACTACTTCTAATCACTCAGATGGATGGTTTGTTGGCATGGCCAGAGGCTTGTGTACTGGTGTTTGGGTAGGTGGAGAAGATCGGTGTATCCACTTCAGGACTTTGGCCCTAGGAGGCGGAGCGCGCACAGCCAGGCCAATATGGGAAAAATTTATGCTGAGCATCTATGCAGACCCTGAACTGCCCTACGAAAAAGGGCCGCTCCTTAATTACACTAAGCCAATCGGCCTAGACATACCTATTCAACTGGAAGGTGCCAAAACAGCATTGTCAGCGCAGGAGGAAGACCAGGAAGAGGAGCCAATGATGGAGGAAGATGCAATAGATGTAGAACTGGATGTCAATGAGATCTTCTGAGCATCGGCCCCAAGGCCTTATTGGGGAGTTCATCAGGGGGCTGATGGCCTGTTACTGCTTTTGTTTATTCAGAATTTTTATGCTGCGAAGAGCTTGCGTAAAACTATTTTTGGTATTGGACCGAATACCTGATACAGGCTATATCAGGCCATCATTACATAGACATGGAGGTAAAAAAATACACCCCCAAAGACATTCACTTGCTTGCTCCCCAGCCTGGTGTGTACCGCTTTTACAATAAGCAAGACACGCTTATTTATGTAGGAAAAGCCAAAAACATTAAAAAAAGAGTAAGTAGCTATTTTAGTAGCTCCAAACAGCACAGTCTCAAAACCCGCAGGATGGTGGCTGAGATCACAACTATTGAGTGCACCCTTGTGAACTCTGAATATGAAGCCTTGCTGCTAGAGAACAACCTGATTAAGAAGAGCCAGCCCCGCTACAACATCCTCCTTAAAGACGACAGGACCTATCCTTACCTCTGTATTACCAAGGAACGCTTTCCCAGAGTGATCCCCACCCGCAAGGTATCGCCCCAGCTAGGCCAATACTATGGCCCCTTCACTGACTTGCGGGCCATGTACCGAATCCTAGCACTGATTAAACAATTATATCCCCTGCGCACATGTGCTTATAGCCTGACAGCAGAAAACGTTTTCAAAGGCAAGTTTAAAGTCTGTCTAGAATACCACCTAGGCAATTGTAAAGGGCCTTGTGAGGGGCTACAGGAGGAAGCATCCTATAACCAAGATATAGCCCAAATCGAGTACCTGCTCAAGGGGCACCTGAATGCTGTTAAAAAGGACCTCAGAGAGAAGATGTGCCAGGCTGCTCAGGCACTGGCCTACGAAGAAGCGCAAACATGTAAGGAAAAATTAGACGCCTTAACAACGTATCAAGTCAAATCGTTGATCATCAACCCTAAGGTGGGTGATTTAGATGTGTTTGGGATGGTCTCAGACGAGCAAGCGGCTTTTGTGAGTTACCTACAAATCAAGAATGGAGCCATCAGCTTTACGCAGACTGTAGAGCTTAAGAAAAAGTTGGACGAAGAAGATGGCGACCTACTGCCACGCGTGATTCTGAACTTTAGGGAAAAGTACAGTAGCACGGCCACAGAGGTACTGACGAATCTGCCGCTATCAATCGACCTGAATACACTGGCCGTGACCGTACCCAAAATAGGAGATAAGAAAAAGCTAGTAATGATGGCTGTAAAGAATGCACTCTTTTTTAAGAAAGAGCGGTTCATTAAAAATGAGCGCTACCAAGAAAAGGCCAACAAAATACTCTTATTGCTACAACAGGACCTTCAGCTCCAGCACCTGCCCTTACACATCGAATGCTTTGACAACTCTAACCTACAAGGAAGCCACCCTGTGGCAGCCATGGTATGCTTTAAGAACGGGAAGCCTGCTAGAAGTGAATACCGCCATTTCAACATCAAGACGGTCACAGGCCCCGATGACTTTGCCTCGATGAGTGAAGTGGTGCATAGGCGGTATACAAGGTTGATAAGCGAAAAAAAAGACTTGCCGGACCTGATTGTGATTGATGGTGGCAAAGGACAGCTTAGTGCTGTCGTGGCGGCCATGAAGGCAATAGGCATCTATGGCCAGGTACCTGTCATCGGAATTGCAAAAAGGCTAGAAGAAATCTATTATCCAGAGGATCCTTACCCTATTCACATCAGCAAACAGGCTGCGTCCTTAAAGCTCATTCAACAGATACGCAATGAAGCCCATCGTTTTGCTATTTCCTTGCATATAAACAAACGGAGCAAGGCCAGCCTCCAAAGCGAGTTAGAAGCCATTCCTGGCATAGGGCCCAAAACGATTGAAAAGCTACTTTTGCACTTCAAGTCTATCAAGCACATCAAATCAGCAAGCACAACAACCTTGGCACAACAAATAGGCAATAAAAAAGCAGCTTTACTCAAGACTCATCTTGAAGCCTATTCTTAAGCCTCTATTCCAAATAGCGCCCATCAAGCCTACCTTTGTATCAGAAAAAATCAGTGGATCATTTGCAATATGAATTTTGAAGTACAGCGCGTAGACCCTTATTCCCAAGCCAGAGCGGGGCTCATCACCACCAGTCGGGGCCAAATTCACACCCCTATCTTTATGCCCGTAGGCACAGCCGGTACGGTCAAGGCCGTACCCCAAAAAGCTTTGTATGAAGACATCCAAGCAGAGATCATTTTAGGTAATGCCTATCACCTTTACCTACGGCCAGGGCTAGAGATACTAGAAGCAGCTGGTGGGCTGCATCAGTTCATGGGCTGGGATAAGCCCATTCTGACAGACAGTGGTGGCTATCAAGTGTATTCGCTGGCGCAGCGAAGAAAGCTTACTGAAGAAGGTGTTACTTTCAGGTCACACATAGATGGTTCCCAACATACCTTTACACCAGAGCGTGCTGTGGACATACAACGCAGCATCGGCGCCGATGTCATCATGGCGCTGGACGAATGCACCCCGCATCCTTGTTCTTATGCTTATGCCAAAAGCTCTATGGGCTTAACACACCGGTGGCTCAAGCGAGGAGTTGACCATTTCGATGCCACTATTGCAGAGCATAATCACTATCAAACGCTTTTTCCTATCGTGCAAGGAAGTGTTTACAAAGACCTTAGGGAGCAATCTGCTGAGACCATTGCAGCCGCAGACCGGGCAGGCAATGCTATTGGTGGTGTTTGTCATCCCGATGGCATGCTCTATGAAGTAACAGCATGGGTGTGCGCCATCTTACCTACCAACAAGCCTCGTTATTTGATGGGCGTGGGTACCCCCCAAGATTTGTTAGAATGCATTGCCATCGGCGTAGATATGTTTGATTGTGTAATGCCCACCCGCAATGGCAGGAATGGCATGTTGTTTACTACCCAAGGCATGCTCAACATTAGGAATAAGAAGTGGCAAACAGACTTCAGCCCTATTGACGAGCCCTTGGGTGGGCACGTAAGCACCTACTACACCAAGGCTTATCTGAGTCATCTGTTTCGTGCCAAGGAGCTATTAGGCATCCAACTTGCGAGTATTCATAATCTAACCTTGTACCTGTGGCTTACCAAGCAGGCAAGGCTACATATCGTAGCAGGCACTTTTAGAGCTTGGAAAGACAAAGTGCTCAAAGTGCTCATGCAGAAAATCTAGGCGTTCCCATGAAACTATTAGACCGGTACATACTTAAAAAATTTTTCTACTCCTTTCTGCTCGTTCTGCTGATGCTTACAGCGATCATTATACTGATCGATTTCACGGAAAAGAATGGACAATTCATTAAGCACAAGCTGGGAAACAAGGAGATCATCGACTACTACTACTATGGCTACATGCCCTTCATCATCAATTTTATTACGCCAATTAGTGTATTTATCACTACTGTATTCGTGACCTCTAGGCTTGCGCAGCGTACAGAGATTATTGCCATGATGAGCAGTGGGGTTAATTTCTTGCGTTTTCTAGCTCCCTACTTGGCAGGTGCTATGGCTATTACAGTCTGCAGCTTTGCACTGACAGGCTGGGTCCTTGCCAACGCCAACATGAGGCGGGTAGCCTTTGAAACAGAGTATATTGACAGATTTTTTCACAATCGTTCTCAACATCTCCACATTAGAATTGCCCCAGATCGCTACTTTTATGTGGAACGTTATCGGACCTACAACAATTCAGGTGCCAATGTAACCATAGAGACAGTGAAGGATAATCGGCTTCTAGAAAAGCTATCGGCAAAAAAAATAAAATGGCTCCAGGCAGAAGAAAAATGGCAACTCCAGGATTGGATGATTAGAAAAATAGAGGACCTAGAAGAGCATATCCAACTGGGCAGCACCCTGGATATAGTTTTGAGTATTCATCCTAACGACTTCAGCATGAACCCCAAACTGCATGAAACTTTAACCTTGCCCGAATTGTATACCCAGATCGAGGTGCTGAAAAGCCAGGGAGCAGACAATGTCCATATCTTCTTGACAGAGAAGTATATGCGCTATATGTCACCTTTTGCTGCGATTGTTCTGACTTTCATGGGTGTTGTAGTCTCAGCACACAAGACAAGAAGAGGCATCGGTTTGCAACTTACAGCGGGATTTATTCTTGCCTTTGTATACATTGCCTTTTTCCTGTTCTCAAAAGGAATTGCCGAGGCCAAAGGCACACACCTCCTCCTCACTGTATGGATGCCTAATATTGTCTTTTCTGTGTTGGGAATTATTCTGTACAGGCTCACGCCCAAATAAACTTGCAAGAACAGTACTACGCATCGCCAACACAATGAAAAAAATAGCCTCGGTGCATCTTATTGGCGTCATGTTGGTGCTAGCTACCAGCACACAATTGTTGAGCCAACCACTCCCCCCTACGCAATGGCACCGCCTGCGCACACCCCATGTTGATATCATCTTCAAGGGAAACATCAGTCGAGAAGCACAAAGGGTGGCCAACACGCTAGAACACCTGTACGAGCCAGTAAGCCGATCGCTGGGTGTTCAACCCGCCAAAATTGCGCTGGTACTCAGAAACCAAGAAACGCACCTCAATGGCTTTATAGCACTAGGGCCTCGCAGGGGAGAGTTTTTTACTTTCCCTTCGCAGGATTACAACCTTACTGGTACCAATGACTGGCTCAGCCTGCTGTCAGTGCATGAGTGGAGGCATGTTGCGCAACTTGCGCAGCTGAAGCAAAATTTTAATCAACTAGCCTATTGGCTAGGAGGAGATTTTTTTTTAGGAACAATGATGGCCCTGAATATTCCCTTGTGGTTCTTCGAAGGGGATGCCGTAAGTATAGAGACAGCGCTTACCTCAAGCGGCCGGGGGCGTATTCCATCCTTTGACCGCCTCTATAGAACCAATCTACTGGCGCATAGAAGGTTCAGCTACGCCAAGCAGGTCTTAGGCTCTTTCAAGGATCCTGTGCCGGGCCATTATAGCGTAGGCTACCACCTAACGACCCATCTTCGAAGAAAGTACGGACCGGCCGTGCTGGCAGATATTTTCCAAAAAACTACTTTACCCAAGTTGTTTCCCACAGCTATTAAGAACGCGACTGGTAGCAATTTGTCTCAAATTTATGAAGACACTAACCAAGAGTTGAAAATCTGTTGGCAAAAGCAGTTGGAAGGCCTTAAGCTCACACCGGCGCAAAGGCTCACCGTAAGACATAACACAGACTACACAGACTACGCCTATCCACAGCCAGACAAGGAAGGTAACATTATTGTGCTTAAGTCGGGTCTAGGAACGGTAGCACAGTTTGTAGGACTGAATGGAAAACAGCGTGTGCGAAAGATCTTTACTCCTGGCTGTATAAATCAGGACGTTGGCTTCTCAGCAGCACAAAATAAAATGGTATGGGTGGAGACAATTCCAGACCCCAGGTGGAAAGACCGTTCTTACGGGGTCATACAACACTACGATACCCAAGCCAAGCGACTCAAGACACTCACCCATAAAAGTAGGTATGGGGCAGCAGCATTATCGCCTGACGCCACCAAGATTATTGCCTTAGAAAGTGACGAGGGTTACAACCACCAGCTGGTGATGCTAGACGCTAAAAACGGCCAGGTGCTACAGCGCCTTCCTAATCCCGACAACCACTTCTATCTGACACCCAAGTGGTCGGCAGACGGAAAACAGATTGTAGTGGTGAAAAATGTGCGGCAAAGAGTGACCATCACACTCATCAATGTCGCCACAGGAGGGACCCAAGACCTATTGCCCTACTCAACAGAGCAGCTGGGTTGTCCATTCATGCAAGGGCAGTACGTACTCTACAACAGTGCCTACAGTGGCATCGACAACATTTATGCAATCGACCTAGCCACGCACCGACGGTATCAAGTCACGTCCAGAAAGTATGGTGCTTATAACCCCATCATTTCAGCCGATGGCTGCTGGCTCATCTTTAATGATTTTACCAAAGATGGCATGGATGTTGTCAAGATGCCTTTTGACCCGAAGCAGTGGACACCCTTAGAGCAGGTCGAAGATAGGTCTGTGCACTACTACGCACCACTCGCAGCGCAAGAAGACAATGGCGACATGTTAGCAAATATTCCTCACCGTGTATACCCTGTTCAATGCTACCACCC
>DCSL01000074.1 GCA_002325615.1 Amoebophilaceae bacterium UBA1467 | reverse complement strand
AGAAGCCAAGGATCAATGGAATTGTACCCCATTGCATGAGGCAGCACTGCAAGGTCACACAGCTACGGTTGCACTGCTCCTAGACCGTGGTGCAGCGATAGAAGCCAAGGATCAATGGAATTATACCCCATTGCATCAGGCAGCAAAGAACGGCCACACAGCTACGGTTGCACTGCTCCTAGACCGTGGTGCAGCGATAGAAGCCAAGAATCAATGGAATTATACCCCATTGCATCGGGCAGCACAGAACGGCCACACAGCTACTACGGTTGCACTGCTTTTAGCACGAGGTGCCAGTCTAACAGTCAAGAACAATAATGGCAAAACTCCCTTGGACATAGCGGTTGAGAGCGGCCATGAAGGGATAGCAACCCTGCTCCGTGCTGCCCACGCCCCCGGCTTTCACCCGCGCTACCATGTATCTATAGCACCAGGTGCAGAGGATGAAGCAGTGAGCGTTGATCACCCAGGTTTATTTTCTATGTATTCCTGGAAAGTGAGTTGCTATCAGAAAGCTGGTCATTGGCATGCTAATGTTAACTATGGAGATAAATACGCCACTCATGTACCCATTAAGTCCTCAGTCCCCTTATCTTTTTCTAGCACTTCGCTGGGAATGAGCAAGGCAAATATAAATTTTTCCTATGTAGACCATAGTGAAGGAAAAAGAGAGTACGTAGGCATTAACTTCATTGAAGTACTTTCTATTCCTAATGAAACTGATGCTCCCAGCCAAGCAAGAGAAGAGAGGCAGCAAGTAACCCATGTACCAGAGCACCCCCCAACACGGCTAGTAGCACCAACACCTGCTGCTTCGGCTCCCTCTCCATTACCTCCCAACGTAAAAGACGCACCAGAACTAGTACAAGCTAAAACAGCGCTCAGTGCTGCTGTAGCCTTACACCAATCAGCCCAGGAAACTGCGGCAGCAGTAGCACAATCGCTACAAGAGGCACAAGTAACAAAAGAACATGCCAGATGCCAGTCCCAAGCATCTGTACTCCATCTACAAACGATGCAGCAGCATGTTGCACACCTTCTCAATGCTCCTCCTGAGCCGCGTTGTGTGACCTACTACTTGAAGCCTATTACTGATGAGGCCAAGGATTATCTGCAATCTTTGGCCGATGGGTTTGCGTTTGAAGAGCAACAAAAAAAGGGGAATGATCTTCTTGCTGAGCTCTATACTTGGCGGCAACAAGAACAGCAACACTATCGCCATGTCGAGCAGCTTTTTCTTTGTGATACTACCCTGCCGGAGGAGGTTCAAGCCCAGCTCCTCGGTGAGGTACTCCCACAACATCAATGCCATATCGACATACTGGGCGAATTGATTCATCGGCTTGTTGAGACTGGGCATGTAGTAAAGGCCTCTGACTTCGTATTACCGTCAGCGTCTTTAGCACCTGAAGCAGTAGCACCCCAAACAGACCCGTTGCATGTGGTGAGTTTTGAGCAAGACGTGGCCGTATTACTGCGTATTGTGCAACTCGGAGCAACCTTACCAGAAAGCTTACAAGAAACCTTTCAAGAAAGCATTGCTCCCATACTCCAAGAAAAGCTTTTGCAAGCATCACCAGTACTGCAAGACCAAGTCTTTCACTATTTCCAGAAGCAAGGCGCCTTGTACCCAAAGGTGCTTCGTCAGTACCCGGTACAAGCCTGGGTATTCATGTCGCTGTTCCACGACCTTGCACAAGGAACGGCACTTGCTGATGCGGTGCATGTGCGCTTTAGTCTATTGGCAGAAAAGCTTAAAGAACAATATCCATCGGATGTACTAACGGCTGTCTTATGGGAGTTAAAAAATAAAAAAGCAGCGCATATGCTTTCGCTAGATGAGCTCTGTGACGTGATGGACATGCTACCAGAAGAAGGTGCAGAGGCACAAGCCCTCTTGTGCCTTCCTTCAGACCAGTGGCGTACTAGGCTGAAGCAAACCTGGCTTTGCCAAGCTATAGAAGGTTGCTGCCCGCACCTCAATATTGATCAACGCCAGCATCTGATGCAAGAGCTGTCCCACCTAGACTGGAGCCTACAGGCTACCCAAACCCTATTGCAGCAATTGCCCCAAGACCATAACCCTGAGGAACTACGCCGCCTACTGGCCTTCACAGCGCAGCACCCGATCGAAGATGCCCTGCTCCTCAAGCTATTAACAACGCCTGCCCCAGCACCAGACAACGTGATCGCACACTGGCGTCACCAACTTGCCTGTGGCTTACTCAAGGAAAAGCTCCCAAAACTTTTACCACAAGAAATTCAGGAAAGCACCTATGCCATGATTGAAAAACTATGGGCGCATACGCCAGCCTATCGATCCATCAACAGTCTTTTGGAACAATTATTTCTGAAAAAGCTACAAGAAGATGGATTTACCCTAAATGCTGAGCACCTGCATCTTGTCCTGGCCATGGCACACGACTACCGCCTTGATGAGGATATCTACGATAAGCTCTTGCGGCAGCTCACTAACCTCCCTTCTCATCAGTGGCAACAACACCTTTACACACAAATCTTGCAGCATTGCTTTGCTGAAGAAGTACACGAACGTACGGTACCAGAGATGATCGAATACATAGCGCACCATTCCCCAGAGGTGGCCTATGCACAAGACCGGGTAGCATTTGCACAAGCACACCAGGCTATCTTGGAAGCCTATCAAGCAGCTTCTAAGGTGCTTCCAGGCAAGCAGGCCATTGCTAGTTGGAATGCTGCTACCATTACGCAGTGGGCCCAAACTGTTAAAGATTATGCCAAAAATCCAGGAAAATATGCTTTACCTACTCAATCTGAGCTTATTGCGGTGGTCAAGCGGGCCGTGGAGCTGTACCACGGCTACTCGCCTAGAAACACCCAGTTACTCTCTTTACTGGTCCTACTCAATACTACGCCAGGCCAAGGCAGACTTGTTCAGATTAATACAGGCGAAGGAAAATCGCTCACTGTAGCCATGTTTTCGGCTATTAAAGCCTTGCTCAACAGCAAGAGCGACATCGTTACTACCTCTACCGAACTCTCTATTCCAGAAGTCGATAAGCAGCGCCCTTTCTTTGAGATGCTTGCCCTGTCTGTGTCAGAAAATAGTGACAAAGGCCAGCAAGAAAGCAACAAAAAGAAGCAGCAAGCTTACCAACAAGACAACGTCTATGGAGCACCCGCAGATTTTCAAGGAGATATCCTCCGGGGAGAATTCTTTGGCAAAGAATTGCGCATGCAACGTCCATTTGATTGTGTTGTTGTAGACGAGGTAGACAACATGTTGTTCGATAGCCGCTCACACAGCATTCGCCTTTCTAGCACCATGCCTGCTACCAACCACCTTGAAATCTTGTTGGCTGCTACGTGGCAAAGGGTCAAATATGTGTCTAGTCACTTGATCAAAGATCAGGATCAGGTCTACTGCATCGAAGAAGATTTTCAAAAAGATGAAAATGGCCATATCACCATTCTCTCTGGGGAAGAAAGAGATCCGAAAAAGTGCATGCACCCCATTGAAGGTACTGTAGAAGATTTTATCAAAGAGAAAACACAGGCGTATCTTGAATTGTTATTAAGAGACCTAGCTACTGATGAAAAAGAGGCCTATCAGGCAAGTAAAAAGCTGGAGCACGAGATTACCCTACTACGCACAGACTTGGCTAATGAAAAGGATCCAGGCAGGAACAAAGAAAAGGCAGACCAACTAGAGCAGCTGGAAGAAAACCACAAAGCATTACCCTGGAATAAGAAGCAATACCCTCCTATTGTCTCCGTACCCGCCCATCTTAAGAACTTGGCCAAGCAGCAAGTGCCTAGGTGGATACAGAGTGCCATCACTGCGGCACTCGTGTATAAAAAAGGTTGTCATTATGATGTACACGATGGAAAGATTGTTCCTGTAGACTATGACAACACGGGCGTATGGCAGCACAACATGGTATGGAGCAATGGCTTGGCGCAGTTTCTACAAATCAAAGAAGGCCTCAAAGTATCGCCAGAAAATATCTCTACCAACTTTATCTCTACCGTAGGCTTCTTTCAGCGTTATGCCAAGCAGCTTTATGGCCTGACGGGCACCCTAGGCAACGAAGTCACCCAAGAATTTTTCAAGAAAGTCTACAACACCGACCTGGTGATTGTGCCTCCCTACAAGCAACGCCTCATTGTAGGTAATCAAGACTCACGATACGCCTGCAAAGAGCTTACCCCCCAGATCATTACGGACAAAAACATCGACAAGTGGTACGATGCAATCGAGGCGAGTGCCCTACAGCATGCCCAGCAGCAACGGGCTGTGCTGATTATCTGCAAATACATCCGTCAGGTACATGCCCTGGAGGCGCGCCTCCAGCAGCGCTATACCCGCGACAAGATTTTCACCTACACGGGTAAGAAAAAGTTTAAGAAGGATAAAGTATACCCGGGCGAAATTATCATAGCTACTAATATTGCAGGCCGTGGTACAGACCTAACGCCTACTGAGTTGGTAGAGCATCACGGAGGCCTACACGTATGTATCACCTTTTTGCCAGAAAGTTATCGTGTAGAGCTACAAAACGCGGGCAGAACCGCCCGACAAGGTAGCAAAGGTACTACCCAGCTCATCCTCCATCAGCCCGACGCCACCACTATAGCGGAGCTGCGCCAGCAGCGCGATGCACAAGAAGCGAAGGATCTTCAAAAAGCCATAAACGAGGTCGAGCGCATGACCTTCAAAGACGAGCTTTTTCAGCGCTTCTGCCAAGTAGAAAACAAGCTTATACCTACCCTAGACGGTTTTGAACGCCTTAGGCAGAGCCATTTTTTGGAGCAGCTCTGGGAGGACTATGCACAAGATTCGCTTTCTACTGAAGTATTAACAACGCGTTATGAAAACCACGTGAACCACTGCGTGCAGGCTGGGGTTGATGCTATCGCGAATACTCAATGGAGCAGCCTATCCTATGAAGAAAAACAAGCCCAGAAAGCGACCATTGCCCAAGCAGTACGTACAGCAGAGCCATTTTCGGAATTTCAAAAAAAATATACCCTCAGTGCGCGCAGAGAGGCCATAAAAAAATTGCAAGAGGAGCTAGGATCTCAGAATACGTTGCATCCAGACATAGTAAAAGCCTTTCAAGAAGGGCGCAAGTATGTGCCTGAAAATGGAGAACTGGCAGCCAAGCATGGCTGGGGGCCGCACGAGCGAAAGGCTGTAGAGGAGCGTTTTGGCTTGTGGTTTCATCAACACATACCCCAGGGGAAGGAACCCATCAACTTTGACACCACCCGAGCAGATTTTGAGACATTTCTTCAAGAAATAGAAAAAGATGCCAAAGACAACAACCTGATTCATAATGCGTTCTTTTATGTACAAAAAGGCAACTACCTGTTACAATCATCTGATAGTCGTGCAGCCATAGCTGCTTACAACAAAGCTATTGCCTTAGACCCTGACTTCAGTCTGAATGCACGCTACAACAAGGCTAGGGCGTTACTGACTCCTGAAGAAAATAAGCACAATCACACAGAGGCTAAGAGCGAATTGAGGGAAGCCAAGATACTTGTAGATCGATACAAGAATGATCTCTTCACTTTTCAAAGCATTATTGGACTTGTACAGCCTCCCAAGCCCCAAACGGCACAACACTTACAGCACCATTTGGACATTCTCTTTCAGCAAGACCACCACATTGATGCAGCCATTGGAGTCATTGAACTAGCACAAAAAGAGGGTAACCATGTAAAGATCACCAAAAACACAGAAGTAGATGCCCTCTTTGATCAAGATGCTGCCCAAGAACCCCGTGAGCAAGCCCTTGCAGAATCTTACGAAAATGGCCTTGCTTATTTCTTTACCATAGAAGAGAAGAAACCGAGGCCGTGGTTCTCTATCTGTGCTGTTGCCCTGATTGGTCTGGTGCAGATTGCTGCTGCTACCCTGGCTACCATAGGCACCGCTGGCATGCTGACCGCTCAACTCCTCAAGTCAGGTATTTCAGACCTAATAACCGCCATTAGTTCGGCCATCTCAGGTCAGTTTTCTTGGAAGGAATGGGGTATCTCGAAGGCCATAAGTATTGGCATATCTATTGTCTCTGCTGGCATTTCCCAAGGCTGGTCTAGCCTCAAAAATAGTGTTAAAGAATTTGGAGGGAATCTTAAAGAAAGTATCACGTCACTTAAAGGCGGGGTATTAAACACCAAAGATGCATTCATCAAGCAAGTCAAAGAGGTCGCGCTCAACGTAGGCAAAGGCGTGGGTAAGGAGTGCGCTAACATACTGCTGAACCAGGTGGTGCAAGAGATTGCTGGCGAAGCCCTAGAAGAAAAGATCACCAACCAGGTGAGTCAAAAGATTATGCAGTCCATGCTGAAGAGTGACTTCATTCGGAGAGCGATGGCGAATGATATTGCCCGAAGACGTGATTATTGGGCCCAAATCTTTATCAAGGAGGGGCTGGCTATGCTTAGTGAAAAAGACAGTGCTTGGTATACCATACTGCAAGGAATCATCAAAGGCACTGCCTTGCAACAACTCACACAGCACATCGAAGAGCTTTATGCAAAAGACAGTAGCAAGACGGCTATACTTACCAATCTAGCCTCTGCAGGCCTCCCTATGTTGTCTGATTTCCTCACAGACATTAATGGCTTTACAGATACTTTCTTAGCAAACTTTCATAAGCGTCTTGAGCAAAAGTATGGACAGGAACTGGCCAAGATGGAAACCAAGACAAGTGCCACTAAGCAACCAACAGAAACAGATACAGAAGAGGCACAAGCACCTGAAGAACAGGAGTTTATGCACGTGATAGATGCACAGGTTCACTTTGATGATGATGAGCTCCAGTTGCATGAACTGAATAATGGACAGGCGTTCTCTACGCAAGCCAAGATGACGCCTCAGCAGGTAGCTATAGACCCAAAGTCTAGCCAAGAAGACCGAGCAAGAACCTTGGGCAATGCGCTGACTGGCAACGTCACTGCACAGCTCTTAGGAAAGGTGAATCAGCACTTGATCAACCCACTTACGAGTCTAGCTGCAGGGGCCTTCATAGACTTTGCCACCTCAGGTATTACTAAGCGTTTGCGTGAGGAACGCGAAAAAGCGGAATTAGCTAGCCAAATCAGTGTGGCTCAAAATAAACATGCGAATCAACAAGCCAGGGAGGAGGAATCTAGGGGAACAACCACGCAGGTGGATCATACTTCTGATAACTCCCATGCTACGCAAAATCCTACAACGAATAATCATAGCAGCGTAGCACTCCCCCCTAGTAGTACGCCTAATGAAGATGTAGCGGAGCAGTCGAAACCACAAGAGAGCAACATCACACAACTAGGAGGTTTCTCTGCCGTGACTAAGAAAACTATAGAAGTTCGTAAAGACGGCGTATATCAGGGTTGCATCGGTACTAAGTACAGAAAAAATGGGGTGATAAGAATTGATTATGAGTCTAATCCAAACCCTACAGAAAATAACCATGGCCACTATACGCTATCCGATGGAACTATTGTGATTAACGCTAGCAATGACGCTAATTGCTGTATGAATGCAATTGCAGTGGGGCTCTCTGAGAGTGAGAGAAAAAAACTTGGCATCAATTCAGGCAAGGACTTGTTCAATAAGCTAGAAGCACATCGTTTGGCTCATCCAG
>DCSL01000006.1:170-7048 GCA_002325615.1 Amoebophilaceae bacterium UBA1467 | reverse complement strand
CAAGATTACAAGATTACAAGATTCAAACTCCCTTAAATAGAGGGGTCCTTTTTTCTGCCAAGGCAGCAATGCCTTCTTTCAAGTCCTCTGTTTGGCAGCAATGCGCAAAGCTGTTGGCTTCTGTCTGATAGCCATCTTCATCGGGGTTGTAAGCAGCATTGGTACAATTGACCAACATGCCTACTGCCAAAGGCGCATGGGCCATAATTTTTTGTAAAAGTGCTCTACTCTTTTTCATCAGGGCCTCTTTGTAGCTTGCCACATAGCTTACTAAGCCCAATACCTTGGCTTCGGCTGCTGTAAGCTCCTCGCCAGTCATCATGAGTTCCAGGGCCTTGGTTTTGCCTATCAGGTGAGTCAAGCGTTGCGTACCTCCAAAGCCAGGGATGATGCCCATGGCTACTTCCGGAAAACTAAAGGTCGCATTTTCAGAGGCGATGCGCAGGTGGCAGGCCAAAGCCAACGAAAATCCCCCACTGCGGGCGGCGCCATTGATCGCTGCTAGGATGGGTTTGTGGCAATTCTCGATCAAGGCAAAAGTTTCTTGACCATGTTCAGCAAATTTTCTACCATTCAGCTCATTCAAGGCTTGTATCTCGTTGGGAGCTGTACCTGTGGCAAAGGTGTCTTCCCCAGCACCCGTGATCACCACACTTTTGATGTCACTATTGTCATAAACCTCCTGAATGACTTCCCGCAGTGCGTTAATACATGCGGCGCTCAGGGAGTTGTGCGTTTCAGGACTATTGAGTGTGATGGTCAGAATACCTTCTGCTAGTTCAGTGTCAAACGATGCTAGGTTTTCCATAAATGAATTGGACATGTAGGCCCACTAATTAAATAGATGAAATTTTACCATCCAACTCTTGGCCTAGTCAGTACATAGGCTATCTACATCTTGTGAGAACCTATTGACTGCTCAATTGTGCCCCATCAATACCTTTTTCACATCTGTAACAGACCAATCACCTCCGTACGTACTACCCGTTCACGCATAAGAAGAAGGGTATCCTGGCCTTCTCTGCCGTGCTATCCCTCCTCTTCTGCAAGGCCACTTCACTGCCACGTAGCTCCAGGCCTCTCTGGTGATCAGAGCTGTTTTCTGCTACCTTTGCAGCATGATTTCAAAATCTCTATTGATGTAATCCCTTGAAGGCTATCCAGCATTACTTGTCGTTGTTTCTTAAAGGTGTTGGCATCGGCAGTGCAGACATCATTCCGGGGGTCTCAGGCGGTACTGTTGCCTTAATTACTGGCATTTATGAAGAACTGCTCGAGGCCATCCAGGCTTTTGATATGAGTGCATTCCGCTTGCTCAAAAAAGGACAATGCAAAGCCCTGTGGCAGCACCTGCATGGCACCTTTTTGCTACCCTTGCTAGCGGGTATTGGCCTGAGCCTGGCTACCACCGCACAGCTCGTGACGTACCTGCTGGTATACTATCCGATTCAAACCTGGTCTTTTGTTGGGGGGCTGCTCCTGCTTGCTGCATGCACCGTCTACCAGCAGATCAAGCAATGGCACTTGCGTACCTTGCTCGTTAGCCTAGGGGGCCTCGTCCTTGCCTATAGTCTTACCCAGACTGCGCCTCTGCATACCCCCAACACAGGCTGGTTCATTGGCTTGGCTGGGGCCATTGCGGTCTGTGCGATGCTGCTTCCAGGCATTTCAGGAAGCTTTATGCTCTTGTTGCTCGGCAAGTATTCATTCATGCTCCATGCACTCAAAGATTTCAAGCTGGGCATTCTGATTACTTTTTCCCTGGGTGGTGTCGTGGGGTTACTGAGTTTTTCAAGGCTGGTTGCCTGGCTCTTGCGTCAACACCATGACAATACGCTGGCACTTTTGGCAGGGTTTATGCTGGGCTCCCTCAATCAAGTTTGGCCCTGGAAGCAGCACTACGGTTTCTTGGCCCTGAGCGATGGCAGCCTGGCAGCCACTCAGAACCCTTTTTCACTTCAGTTACAAACAGCTTACCACCAAGACCCCTTGGTGCTTCAAGCCTTGCTCTGGATGAGCCTAGGCATACTGCTGGTTATAGGCATGAAAGGCAAGCGCGTTGCAAAAAGTCCAAAGCCTAAACCCTACTGGTCAAGACCTGTGTAGCAAGAAGTAATCACTAAGCCAGCACAAATACCCAGGTGCCCGACGTCAATGCTATTTATTTTTTACTTTTAACGTCCCGAAAGACGAGCAATGCCTGACAGCCATCCATTTGAAGAATGCTTATGAATAGCAAAGCACGCTTGCACCATGCAGCAGCTCCTGGAAACACTGCCTGTGATGCAGTGAAAGTCACTCAGGAGAAAATTACGGGCAACAAGCGGAAGCTCTACTTAGAAAGTTATGGCTGCCAAATGAACTTTGCTGACAGTGAGATTGTCACTGCCATCATGCAAAAGCAAGGGTTTGACTTGACTGCAAGCCATGAACAAGCTGATGTCATCTTTCTCAACACCTGTGCCATTCGCGACAAGGCAGAGCAAACCATTAGGAAACGTTTGGCCCAGTTCAACCAAGTCAAGAACAACAAACCTGGACTTATTATTGGCGTCTTGGGCTGCATGGCTGAGCGCCTCAAGACTCAGCTTCTGGAAGAAGAAAAGATTGTTGACCTCGTAGCAGGTCCTGATGCTTACCGCGACTTGCCCCAGCTAGTGCAAGAAGTAGAGGAGGGCCATAGAGCGGTCAATACTTTCCTTTCCAGAGAAGAAACCTACGCAGACATCAGCCCAGTCAGGCTCAACTCTAATGGAGTCACTGCTTTTATTTCCATCATGCGGGGCTGCGACAACATGTGCACCTTTTGTGTGGTGCCCTTTACACGGGGCCGGGAGCGTAGCAGAGCCTCCCAATCTATTGTGCAAGAAGCCCGGACGCTGTTTCAGCAAGGCTACAGAGAAGTCACCCTGCTTGGCCAGAATGTAGACTCCTACAAATGGTCGCCCCCTACAATGCTCAAAGGCGAAGTGGCCCATGAAACGGAGGAAGCTGCCAACATGGTTAACTTTGCGCAGCTGCTGGCCCAGGTAGCTCAGGTACACCCAGACTTGCGCGTTCGTTTTTCTACTTCACACCCGAAGGACATGACCGATGAGGTGCTGTATACGATGAAGGCCTATGATAACATCTGCAAGTACATCCACCTGCCTGTACAGAGCGGCAACACACGAATCTTGCAACACATGAACCGGGCTTACGACAGGCGTTGGTACCTGCAAAAGATCGCGACCATTCGACGCATCCTAGGAGAATCATGTGGTATTTCTTCCGACATGATTGCAGGGTTTTGCTCAGAAACAGAAGCAGAGCACCAGGACACCCTCTCGCTCATGGAGGCGGTCCAGTACGACTTTGCTTATATGTTCTATTATTCAGAGCGCCCAGGCACCTTAGCAGCCCGGAAATACAAAGACGACGTTCCCCTTGCTGTGAAAAAGAACCGGCTTGCCGAAATCATTGCCAAGCAGCGCATGCACTCCTTATCACAGAATCAAAAAGCCATTGGCCAGGAGTACCAAGTGCTTGTAGAAGGTCCTTCAAAGCGCTCTGATGCCTACCTTCAGGGTAGAAACAGTGCCAACAAAGTGGTGATTTTTCCCAAGGGAACTTGCCAAAAAGGACAGTATGTAACTGTACACATTCAAGACTGTACAGCAGCCACCTTGTTGGGTGAGGTAGTGTCCTTCATTTGAGGCAGGCGCCTTACCCTATCAAGCTTATACACATGCAAGAAGAAGAAATACAACATATCAAACAGAAGTTTGGAATCATTGGCAATGCTCAAGCCCTGAACCGTGCGGTAACGGTTGCTGTGCAAGTAGCGCCGACCGCCATGACCGTGCTGATTACTGGAGAAAGTGGCAGTGGAAAAGAGTCTTTCTCTAAGCTTATTCATAGCCTAAGCCCTTACAAGCACGGCCAGTTCATTGCTATCAACTGTGGGGCTATTCCAGAAGGCACCATCGATTCTGAGCTCTTTGGCCACAAAAAAGGGGCTTTTACAGGCGCTTCTGAAGAGCGCAAGGGCTATTTTGAAGAAGCTGATGGTGGCACCATTTTTCTGGATGAAATAGCAGAACTGCCTTTAAGCACCCAGGCCCGTCTCTTGCGCGTGCTTGAGTATGGCGAGTTCATCAAAGTAGGTGCCTCCAAGGTACAAAAAATCAGCCTTCGCGTAATAGCCGCTACCAATGTTGATTTGCTAGAGGCGGTGTATAAAGGCAAGTTTCGAGAAGACCTTTACTATCGGCTTACCACTGTTCCTCTCCGCATTCCACCGCTCAGAGAAAGGGGCACAGACATCATTTTTCTGTTCCGTAAGTTTGCTACAGACTTTTCTGACAAGTACCATGTCAAGCCACTCCAGCTTGCTAAAGAGGCCCAAAAAACCTTGTTGGCATACCGTTTTCCGGGCAATATCCGGCAGCTTAAAAACTTGGTAGAGCAGTTATCTGCCCTAGAGATGGACCGGCACATTGCACAAGAAACATTGCTCCAATACTTGCCGCCAGTGCGCTACGACCTGCCTGTTCTCTACCAGGGGGCATCAGCAGCGGATGCTCTGCAGGAGCGGGATATTTTGTACAGGATACTCTTTGATATGAAAAAAGATGTGGGCGAATTGAAAAAGCTTGTCTTCGAGCTGCTCAGTACAAATGCACCAGGCAACCAGCGCATCAAAGAACATGCTGTGTTGTTCCAAAGCATTGCTTCCAGCACTGCTGCTACACCAGTGCAGGTCATAGCCCACTCCTCTCAAGCAGACGAGGCACATACCTATGAAAAAGCTGAAGCAGCTGAAGAAGAAAACCTGTCTATTGGAGACAAAGAGCGAACCCTCATTGTAAAAGCGCTGATGAGACACCGTAACAAGCGCAAAGAGGCTGCCAAAAGTCTGGGAATCTCAGAAAGAACGTTATACAGAAAAATTAAACAATATGACCTGGACTATGCCTAGCCCTGTCTTGACACTCCTGGTACTGCTCTTACAAGGATGCGGTATCTATTCGTTCTCAGGCACTTCTCTGCCAAAGGAAGTAAAAACTTTTTCCCTACAATTTCGGTCCAACGCTGCACTAGGACCTCCTGACCTGGCAACAAAGTTTCAACAGCGACTGAGTGATGACCTGGTACAGCGCACACCCTTGAAGCAGGTATATACAAAAGGGGACCTGCAATTAGAAGGAGTCATTCAACAATTCAAGTATGTGCCGATAGCGCCTACCAAAAGTGGGCAAGATGAAAAAAGAGATCAACCTTCTATTGATCGCCTCACGATCGAAGTGCAGGTGGATTACATCAACTCTTACAACGAAGCATCGGCTTTTAGTAAAAAAACATTCTCCCAATATGCTGACATGGATGCTAATGCGAGTAGAAGTAGCGAGGAGGCCAGGCTTATTGATACTATTTTCACTAAACTTGTTGAAGATATTTTCAACGAAACCGTGGCCAGCTGGTAGGGTTACCGGTCCTTAAAATACTGTACAAGCCGCTTATGCAAGCTGAACAACTTTTAAGGCTCTTCCGCGATCCTCACAAAATTACGCTCGAGGACGTGCAAGCCCTGCAAAACCTACTACAACGATACCCTTACTTCCAAGCGGCTTATGCGTTACTTGCCAAGGCTGCTTGTGACCGAGACCAGCCTGGTGCAGACCAAGCAGTACAGCTTGCTGCTGTTTATGCCACAGACCGCAATCATCTCAAGGCTTTCTTAGAAAAGACCTCAGCTTTTTCAACCCCAGCCCTAGAAGAAAAGGCATCATCCAAAGTAGGGGAGTATGCGTTTATGCATGACTACCTCAATACCATCCAGCAAAAAGTCCAACACAAAATCACCAAGCAGGAAAGCTTAGCACAGCTAGATAGCATCCAAGCCTTCTTACAAAAAGAAGTGGACTTCAACCCCCAATCACTGCAAGCAATGCCTCACGGAGACTTTCAGGTTGATCTCACCCAGCAGAGCACTGTCTTTTATGACGACCTGGCCACAGAAACCTTGGCCCAAATACTGTGGCAGCAAGGAAAGTCGCAGCGGGCCTTGGCTATTTATGACAAGCTCCTGTTGAAATTTCCTGAAAAAAGAACGTACTTTGCCACCCTCATGGAAACACTAAAGCACCAAATCTAATGTTTAATTTTCTGGTCGTACTCATCCTAATCACTGCCGGCCTGCTCATCCTGGCGGTACTGGTACAAAACTCTAAAAAAGAGGGTTTGGGCAATGTCTCTTTTGGAGGAGATGCAGGGGCCAGCCAGTTGATTGGTGTTAAGAAAACCAGTGATTTGCTCGAGCAAATTACCTGGGGGCTGGTGATAGCCCTATTTGTGCTTACCCTTGCTACTTCCTTATTTCTTCATAAAGCAAACCAACCAGGTGCTTTGCCCTCGAGCCCTAACATCAACCGCGCACAAGAACGCGGTACTCTGCCTGATGCCGCAGAGAAAGACCTACCAGCTACTCAGTCCCACTAAGCTTTTGAAGACTAGTACCAAGGAGGGGTATAGATAGCCTGTGCAAGCGAGTACAAGCAATTTCATTGCCAGCGCTGTGGGTAAAAAAATAGCTTACGCAGAACTATTGGGAGGCAGGTCAGTAGGCAGCTTATCCATACGGAACCTGCTGCTCTGCTTTGATTGATACCTTGGGTCAGTGGCTTGAAGTTGTAAAGGGCCTACGATAATCGTAGGCAATTTTATTGCACTCCTGTTTATTTTTTACTTCTCTACTCTCTACTACTAATTTATTTTTTTCTTTTTTTGCTTTTGCTATTCCTGGTGCGCTTCTTTTTGCGGTTCTGTTTCTGTTGCTGCTAATGCTCTCATTTCTGCTGCTCTTGCTGCTAATGCTCTTTCTTCTTCTTTCTTCTTCT
>DCSL01000006.1:0-121 GCA_002325615.1 Amoebophilaceae bacterium UBA1467 | reverse complement strand
TTCTTCTTCTTATTATTATTATTCTCCTGTTGTCGCTGATCCTGTTCTGTTGTTGTTACTGGGTCTGACGCTGTTGTTGTTGCTGCTTGTTCTGTTGTTGCTGGTTCTGGTGCTACTTCGT
>DCSL01000009.1:10408-11505 GCA_002325615.1 Amoebophilaceae bacterium UBA1467 | reverse complement strand
GTTCATGCCATAGATGCTCACCATACTGTAAGCCATCTTGCTCACCTTTTCTAAGTCATTCAAAGCTCCTGTAGATATTTTGCCAAAAGTCAGCTCTTCTGCTGCCCTACCTCCAAGTGACATGCATAGCTCATCCAGTAGCTGCTCTGTCTGGTATAAGAACTGCTCTTTGGGCAGGTACTGTGCATAACCCAAAGCAGCAACCCCCCTAGGAACAATACTTACTTTGACAAGTGGGTGTGCATGCTCTAGAAACCACCCTGTTACAGCGTGACCTGCCTCATGGTAGGCCACAATTTCTTTTTCTTGGGGCGATATAATTTTGTTCTTTTTTTCTAAACCACCAATCACCCGATCAATAGCATCTTGAAAGTCAGCCGTGTCTACTTTCTGCTTGTACTTCCGAGCAGCAATGAGTGCAGCTTCGTTACAGATATTGGCAAGTTCTGCACCAGCAAAACCAGGCGTCTGTGCTGCTAGTTTGGCAACATCTACATCTGGAGCTAGCTTCAGGGCCTTACTGTGTACTTTCAGAATCGCTTCTCTGTCAAGAATATCTGGCTTATCGAGGCTGATTTGTCGATCAAATCGGCCGGGCCTTAAGAGTGCCTGGTCAAGTACATCTGGTCTGTTGGTAGCAGCCAGTATGATGACTCCAGAGTCGGTCGCGAAGCCGTCCATTTCTACCAGCAATGAATTCAGTGTATTTTCTCTCTCATCATTGCCACCAGGCATTTGCCCACGTCCTCTTGACCTGCCAACGGCATCGATCTCATCGATGAAAATAATACAAGGGGCCTTTCCTTTGGCTCGATTAAAAAGGTCTCTGACACGTGCTGCGCCGACACCCACAAACATTTCTACAAAATCTGACCCTGATAAAGAAAAGAATGGTACGCCGGCCTCTCCTGCTACTGCTTTGGCCAACAAAGTTTTGCCAGTACCTGGAGGACCTATCAACAAAGCTCCTTTGGGTATTTTCCCCCCTAGGTTGGTAAATCTTTCAGGGGTCTTAAGAAACTCTACAATCTCCATCACTTCTTCTTTGGCTTCGTGCAGGCCAGCTATGTCCTCAAAGGTCACCTTCACACTTTTTA
>DCSL01000009.1:0-10358 GCA_002325615.1 Amoebophilaceae bacterium UBA1467 | reverse complement strand
TTCCAATGTTAAAGATTTGCCCTCCTGGCCCACGTTATGACATCCGGCGCATCAAGAACCAGAATCCAAAAAGAAGAAAAAATAAAGATCCCCAATTAATTAGGAAGCCCGTGATATCATACCGCTTTTTGGCAGTATAGCCTATCCTTTGAGCTGGCTCCATTTTAGCCTCTATGGCTTTAAAGTTGTCGTTAAATACTTGTGAGGAAGGTGTTCTAAAAGCATAGATAGGGCTATGTTTTACAGCCAAATAATTGCGGTCCTCTAGCTCGCTTTTGTAAGGCTCTTTCTCTAATACTTCTGGCTTTAGTGCAATCTCAACAAGGTCCTCATTAACAATCAATACTACCTCTTTGACCTCACCTTGAAGCATCATGGTCTCGAATCTGTGCTCAGAGATGTAGATAACGGTGTTCTTCTTATTGAAGTAGATCGTCGTCAAAATGATCGTTAGCAGGATGATAATTGCCCAAGATTGAGAATTGGGTGTAGGGGGCAAATTTTTTCTGCTTGGGGTCATAATTCAATTTTTAAAGATGGATGTATAGGTTACCTAGTTGATGAGAAGCCGTAAGAAGAAAAAAAGCGATGTTTGCGCTCAATATGCAATGTGCATCATTGCCTAACCAGCATGTAGCATACTTGCGGTTCATTGCGAAATATATGTACAATTACGTTAACGTAGTCTATGAGGGCACACTCCTGAGTTGTCAAGCCCTTTTGGGTTTCATGGATGGTTCCTATTTTCGGGTAAGCTGTCGGCAGTGGTTTCGGCTGTTGCTTCTACCTGACTATGGGTCATTGTCTGAGTAGGCAACCACCAACAGCGTTGGTCCTATACTTGAGATGGAGGGTGCCAACATCTCACGTCTTCTTGGCCTATATGTCTTGAACAATCGCTTCGGTCAGTTCATTCGTCAAGTTCTTATAATAGACTTTACTTGAGCTGCCCAGCAAAAGTATAAAATTGAGTTATATCTCTCCTATCAACACCCAGTTTATTGGGCAATGCATGATCTATGAAGCCGTTTGTGCTTCCACCAACAGTTCAGCCGCTCAGCGCTTGGATAAGACGCACTTACCAGCAGCTGGCACAGTGGTTATTACAGACCATCAATACCAAGGAAGGGGCCAACTTGGCCATGTTTGGCATAGCGAACCCAACAAAAATCTGACCTTCTCAGTCATTCTTTATCCAACCTTTTTAGCCACCCAACAAAGCTTTTTACTCAACATCATCACCACCCTTGCCATTCAGCATGTCTTGGCGTTGTATATTCCGAATGGGCTGAGTATCAAGTGGCCCAATGATATTTACTATCAGGACAAAAAACTTGGTGGTATACTTGTTGAGAATGTAGTTCAGCAGCACAAGATCAAGGCGTCTGTCATTGGCATTGGGCTCAATGTCAATCAAGCGCATTTCACCGATCAAGCTCCTACCTCCTTATCACTGATTTGTCAGCGTACTTTTAGTTTGCAGCGATTACTCGCACGTATTCTAGTTAGGCTAGAGAGTAATTATTTGCAGCTTCGAGCACAAGATAGCGCTGGTTTACAAGCCGCTTATCTCAAAAATATGTACTGGATCCATGAGATACATACATTTCGAGATACAACCGGAACTTTCCAAGGGTCAATCAACGGCATAGATGCAGCTGGAAGACTCATGGTTGCACAAGCGGATGGCACTTTAAAACATTACAACACGCAAGAGTTAAGGTTTATAGAATAGCGCTCTTGAGTCTTTCAGCTTACTGGCTTGTTCAGCTACACGGCGCACACAGGCTGCTATTTGCGATTGAGCAGTGCAAAAGACCTCTCCTGTAGCTCTTCAGCTATTGGCTTTAGGTCTAAGCTCCTGGCCATGGGCACAAAGAACTGTAAAGTCTCTTCTGCTATCTTTTTCTGTTTCGCCAGAGACGGGTGCCCCTCGATGGTACGCATGTTATGCAGTCGGTCTGCTAGCTTGACGTACAACACCCGCTTGTCTTTGGTTTCGAGTAGCTGCTGTATGTTTTCATGAACAGTCAGTTGTATTCTTTTGTTCTTCAAGTTACTGTCCAGATGTGTTACGCCGTCCACAATATTGCTCACAACTGCGTTGAAACTAAGAGCTACTTGGTTCAAAGATAGGCTAGTGTCTTCTACTGTGTCATGCAACAAGGCTGCTATAATGGTATCTTGTTCTTGGGTGTAGTCCAGTAAGATGTGGGCTACGGCAATTGGGTGAAGATAAAACGGTTCTCCTGACTTCCTCTTGACGCCCGCATGGTACTGCTTGATCAGCTGAATGGCTTTTTGGAGAATAGCCTTGTCTACTTGGGTCTTTTCTGTAACTGCCTTGACGAAAGCTTCCTCTTCTGCGTAGACAGCTTTATCGGATATTACTGCTGTGGTAGATAATAAATCCATCGTTTGGGGGCGTACTTCCCTAACACGCGCAGGAATTACATAAATTTGCGTCATGCCTTGCTCGTGCTCTATAAGCTCAGAGGCTCCATAATGAGCCTCTACGATCTGCTGATTATGCATCAGGGGAAGTTCTGTAGCAGTCTGAGGTACGCGGATAGATGCCCTGTCTACACTGACCATGTACAGCGCTCGGTGCGTTGGCATGGCACCCCCGGTAGTAATAGTGAAGCACAAAGCGCCTACTTCTTTGACATAGCCCTGGATAGCACTGATAGGATAGCCCAAAGTTGTTTCTTTGATGCTCAGCAGGATGGACGCATCCTCTTGCATATGTTGCTTGGCATAGCAGAGGCCGTCTACTAATAACTGCTTGAGCTTCCCTACATCAGCCTGCAGTGTTTGACAGGTAGTGTACTGTTGTGTGAAGACTTGTTTAGCAACCATCGAATCCTGCTTATTCAACACCTCAAAAGCATCATGCAAGAGCCCTGCCAAGGACACCGTACCTACCTCCAAGCGCATGTAGCCTTGCGTTTGATAAGTTACCTGATCAAGGTAATCAGTGAGCACTTGTAGTTTGTCTAGGGCAGCCTGGAAGTCCTTGTTGATGGTCAATAACTGCTCTTGAGTCGTGGCATCCATGAGGGCATCATCTAGCTTTTTGCGTGTCTGATTGATCGTCGCTATCGCATGTACTTTATCTGTGTTAACTTCCCGAACCAGGCGTTCTCGGTGATGTAAGGCTTCTACCAACTCTGCGTCCGAGGCAGCCCTTTCTGCTCTCAGTTGCTCGTAGGAAGTTGATAACTTTTTATAGGCTTGCTTTCCCTTAAAAAGAACGATTAGGAAGCTAGTGAAGAGCAGCAATCCATATATGATCCTGAACTGAAGTGACCCTAACGCACTCAAGGGCAATACTGTTCCTGTGTAGTGCTTAAAAAAGAAGACCGCTAGCGCCGTTCCAGAAAAAGCTAAGAAGAGGGCCAGTGGCCAGCGCAACAGTAAGACCGCTATTAAAAGGTTAATCATCATGACCATGACCTGCATATGATGAAAGTGGCTCATGATGGCCAGCAACGTACCCGCAAAGAATAGGATGCTGCCGATACCTAGGGGCCAAAAGAAAATGATAAAGCGCTTTACTTTCATGGTAGGCGGCCAAATAGGAAAGGTTAAGAAGATCGTAGTGATGGGCAGCACCGCGTGGTAAATGCTAGTATAGATCGGTTGATACTCCTGATTCCCTACATCACTAATGGTATAAAAGGCAGCATAGGTAGCTGCAATGGTGTAGAGGCCAAAGAAGAAATAGAAACTTTCTTGGGCGGGTAGGTTCTGTTGTAGATAGGGATATACTTTAAAGTTTTGGATGGCTTTCCAGCGCCTTTGCCAAGCCTGTCTGCGTGCAGCACGTTCTAGGGCTAAAGGATCATCAGGTTCTAAGCGTTGCCAACCGCCTTCTTCACCAAGCAGGTAATGGCTGCCCATGAGCCCGATAAGATTGGCTAGCATCCCTGGAGCAATGCTGTCAATATTTTTTAATAAGGTACTCCATAGAACCATCGTGATCGATCCTGTTGCCATGCCTATCAATACTGCTCTTGTAGTGCTACGAAATCCAAATACAGATAAAAGCAAGGGTACTGTGACAACAGGGAGATATAAACTGCATGCAAGCAGTACCATCTCTAGAAGATTATTAGCATGTAAGGCTAAAGCTACCCCCATCAAGCCTATTAGCAGGGTCGCTAAACGAACCGTAAACATTCGATTATGCTTGGCAGTGCTGCTAGGTATAAAAATATCGTTGGACACCATTACAGCAGCAGAATTCAAAAAGGAATCAGCTGAGGACATTGCCATAGCAACAATACCTACTCCTAATACACCCTTCAATCCTGTATAAGCATGGCTATTGATTAAGTAAGGAACCACTTCTTCTTGGGAAAGACCAGTATTACTGGCCAGCAATAAAATCGCGATCCAAACAACAAATAACTCTATTGCAAGAACAATGCCTGCTGCATAAATAAAAGCGTTTTTGGCTTGTGTGCTACTATTGGCCATAGCAATCCTTTGAAAAATTTCTGGTGCTATTGCGGGAACAGAAAAGCAAATTAACCAACCGATGGCGCTTATAAAGTCAGGTGTCAATCCTATCACTTTGTCTGGCCGAAAGTAGGGTGTCTCGATTAGTATTTTTTTTACTAGAAAGTTTGCATTAGGAAGCTTGCTCCAAACAACAAGAGCGATAGTGGGGATGATCGTGCCGAAAGTAATAAATTGTAAGACATCTGTAAAAGTAACTGCTTTGATTCCCCCTAGCATAGTATAAATAATAACAATAGCTGCACTAAGAATAGTGACCCATGCCCCCCCAAGTCCAAATATTAGCGATAAAACTTTGGCAATCACTTGAAACTGGACGGCTAACCATCCTATCTGATTGAGCACTCCACTGCTTGCAGTGATTGACCTTACTGCTTTTCCGTACATATCCCCCATGGCTTCGGCAACGGACAAATTGTTCAGAAATTTATCCATATGTCCCCCCACCCTTCCTGTCAGAAATATACCTATAGCCCCCCCTAAAGTTGATCCGATAATGAAATAAAGGCCTCTGGCGTAAACTTGCTCTAGCACATAAAAAAAGAATGAGCCTGTTACCCAAGTAGCTACAATCGTAGCCGTTAACGTAGCGGTAGAGAAGTCTTTATGGCCTATCGCGTAGTCACGCATACTCGTGACTTTGTTTCTATACAAAAGTCCTACCACGAGATTAACGACTAGAAAAGCCACGAAAATGCCGATATCAATGGGATGTGCTAAGGAAGTAGCGGTCATGAATTACAGTACTAGTTAGGGATTATTGTTAAGTAACAAGGGACGTTGTGCTTAAAAATACAAATGCGCTACTCACGCAGCCTTATGGCCTATTTCGTGATGTGCACAAGTGCTAAGCACGATGTAGGGCCGGCTGTCCACTACCTTATCCCGATAATAATATCGTGTTTCTAGAAAACAAAATCAATGCTACCAACCTCCCAGTTCGCAATCACAGCCACGTCAGCCGGATACAAGACCACCGGGTCAGGCTCCTTCCGTTCGTGGATATTGCCAAAGCACCACTCACCCTCCTTATCCTGTAGTACCAAAAGGCGCAGTCTGTAGCTACCTGGGGCTACTCCGTTAAATTGATAGTGGTGCTCATTCTTAAGCGAGTCGATCACGTTGTGTTCCATGTCCAGTAACTGAACGACAAAACCAGGCGCCTCAGTAGTCACCGTGCCTTTGATCGTACCATATTCTTTAGGATTCCTGAATGTGTATGCATAACGCATGGCCTTGCTGCTGTCTCCCTCTATTGTCACGAAAGCCCCCTCAGTCATTTGCAATACCAGTCCTTCTCCCGCCTCACTCTTCTTATTTTTGCTTTTTTGAGGTATTAACATATTGGGGTCAAGTTTCTTTTTGATAGTCATTACATCTCGCTGAGCATTGAACTGCAGGTCCTTGGTATGGATGTGGACCTTCTCCTGGCCATTAAAAACAAAAAATAGCTGGTCTGCTACTACCTCCCTTACAGGCTTGTTGACAGTCATAGTACCCACAAAATCAGGAGAAACAGCAGTACCAGCAGTAGGCTTAAACGTATAGGAGGCAGGATTATTTTGGTTTCTCCCTTCCCTAAAATGGACAGTGACGTTTTCCTCAATGATTGTTCCTAACACATCTTTGGCAGTCAAATGAACCTCCAGGCTATCCTCTTCCAAGAGCCCTAACGTATTGTAAACCCTAATGATCTGCTTGTGCTCTACCAAGTGGCTGTATAGTGTTGGGTTCTTTTTGAACCTTTTTGATTTTTGTACCAAATTAAGGGTGTAATCCACTACTGGTTTGTTAAAGCGCAACTCAAAATACGGGCCTTGGGGTTGTTGAGCTTGTAATTTGAACTCTCTGACATCAGCTTTGAGGATATACAGTGCCACATTGTCTACAGGTACTGCTGTCAAGTCAATGGGGTCCTTCAAAAATCCATACTCATCTGCACCGAGATCAACTGTTAGCTGGTTCTCTTGGCTGGTGCTTGCGTACATGTAGTACTGCCCTTTTTTGACATGGTCTAGTTTAAACTTCCCCTCCTCGTCTGTTTTAATAAAATAATCAGGCGGGCTGTTCAGGATGTTGAGGTTATCGTCATTGGCTTCGTAAAGAGCTACTACCACCTTAGCAGCCGGTTGGTGGGTCATGAGGTATTTGACCTGGCCTGTTACATACATGGCATCTATGTGGTCTCCTGTGCTGAAAGTGAGTACTGGATTCTCTGCGACATTGCCCTCTGTAATGTCCTTGATGGCATCATTAAAATTGAAGGTGTAGGTTGCCCCCTCTGCCAAGGGGGCCTGCAGTGTGAGCTTGAGCGTCTTGCCCCGCACGTTGTGCGTGTAGCTAGGCTCATTTTCTAGCTTTTGTAGCCTGGGAGTCACCACCAGCTTGTTGTCAATATCTCTTACCTCAATCTCTTTGTCAAAGACCAGCTTGATCATTTTTCCCTTAAAGCCTATACTTTCCTGCATAGGAGATGCCTTGATGAGCTTGGGAGGCATAGTGTCTTTGGGTCCTCCTTCAGGTGCCATGATACGGGCACAGGAGCAGGTGAGTAGCTCTAAGGCAATAAGCATCAATGCCCAACAAGCTATCCTGAAGAAACATTGATGCGCATGTGCTTCAGCTGATATAATCATGGGTGATTCGATGGTTGCTTTCTTTAGGCAATACTACCCTGCGAGTTACGAGAAAGCAACACCCTCAATACACCTCCCCTGGAGAGGCCTGTACTTTTTTTGAGATTGTTTATCTAGTACTTTCGCGATCTATAAGAAGGCTAATAAGCAGTTTCTCGTTAGGCTTACACACCTAGGTGATAAAAATGCAAAGCAAGACTACGCATCCTTTTTTTCAGCTACTCCACTACATGCGTCCCTTTCGCAAGGATTGCGTGATAGCTACCCTTTATTCTTTTCTCAACAAGTTGACCGACAATATGCCAGAAATTTTGATGGGGCTAGCCATCAATACGGTGGTGGCAAGAGAAGGCTCATGGCTAGCTGGATTGGGCTTTGTCGGTCTAAAAATACAGATGCTTTTGCTAGGTTTAGTGACTTTAATAGCCTATGGACTGGGGTCTTTGTTCGAATACCTGTATTCCATCAAGTGGTGGCGTCTTGCTCAACATTTGCAGCATGATTTCCGTATGGCTGCTTTTAGGCACGTGCAGCAAAGTACGATGGCTTGTTTTTCCAAACAAAAAACTGGCAATTTGCTTTCCATCCTCAATGACGACATCAATCAGTTAGAGCGCTTTTTTGAGGAAGGCATAGATAGCATTATTGAGTTTGTCTCTTCTGTGCTACTGACTAGTATCACTTTTTTTCTACTTGCTCCCAAAATAGCTTTGTTAGTCATGCTTCCCATTCCCTTGACCATTTACGGAAATTTTTTTATTCAAGGAAAACTGGGCCCACTCTACATCACAGTACGTAAAAAAGCGGGCGCACTAGGTACGCGCTTGGCCAATAGTTTATTGGGCATGCTTACCATCAAGAGTTTAGTAGCTGAGCAACTTGAAGCCAAAAAGATAGAACGGGCTAGTCAGGTGTATAAAGAAGCCAATTTTAGAGCCATTCGGTGGCATGCCTTGGTCTCACCGGTCCTGCGGTTTAGTGTTCTCTGGGGGTTTCTAGTAACCTTAGTCTATGGTGGGCTTCTTGTTGTAGAAGGACAATTAGATGTAGGCGCTTACAGTACGCTTATTTTCCTTACACAGCGCCTGCTCTGGCCTTTTGTAGGCATGGCAGAAATTATGGTCAACTTTCAGCGTGTGATGGCCTCTACAGTAAGATTGCTACAACTCTTTCAACTTCCTCCAGAAATTTCGCCTACTGCGGCTTTTCCTTTACAAGGAAAAATCACCTTTTCTTCGGTCAGTTTTGTGTATGAACAGCACACTCCTGCCCTGAACCAGCTTTCATTTACGATTCTTCCGGGCCAAACTGTCGCTTTCGTAGGGGCCACAGGTGCTGGAAAATCCACATTGCTCAAGCTGTTATTAGGATTCTATTTGCCTACAGCAGGGAAGATCTTTTTTGATGCACAAGAATTACGCACCCTGTCACTCCCTGCCCTCCGAAGACAGATTGGTTTTGTGGGCCAGGAGCCTTTCCTTTTTGAAGGCACCATTGCAGAAAATATCGGCTATGCCTTTCCTGCTGCTACCCAGGAGCAGATTATGCAAGCTGCCAAAAATGCAGCTGCCCACGAGTTCATCATCCGCCTTCCCAAGGGGTATAGCACATGGATTGAAGAGCGAGGCCACATGCTTTCTGGCGGGCAAAAGCAGCGACTCGCCATTGCCAGGGCCTTGGTCCGCAATCCACCCATCTTGATCCTTGATGAAGCTACTTCTGCTGTTGACAATGCAACGGAGCTGGCTATCCAGCAATCACTGGCACAAATCAGTCAAGGCCGTACGACTCTACTCATTGCCCATCGGCTCTCTACCGTCAAACAGGCAGACCAAATTTTTGTGCTCAGGCATGGAGAAATAGTTGAACAGGGCACCCACCAAGCCTTGCTACAGCAAGACCGCTTCTATGCCAATCTTTGGAAGCTTCAAACCGGAGAAAATTTGACTCATGCTGAGCTGCTCGCTGAGGAACAGTTGTAATGGGTTGCTAGGATTTTTCTCCGCTTCTTCGTTGCATTGAGGGCTAATCTCAGGATCATAATTGTGTTGAAGCAGGTCACACCCTCAATCAATAGACTTGTGCTAGCGTCCCAAATAAACTATCAAAATAGAAATATCGGCGGGTGAGACGCCACTTATTTTGGAAGCTTGCCCTAGTGTAGCCGGCCTGATTTTTTTTAACTTTTCCGCAGCTTCGGCCGACAGCGCTCGGATTTTGCCATAGTCAAAGTGGGCAGGCAGGTGATAACCTTCTAACCGTTGCGCCTTTTCTGCCAATTCCTTCTCCTTTTGAAGGTATCGCTCATACTTCAACTGTATCTCTGCTTGCTCTAGTACTTCCTGATCATACCCGTGTAAATACTGGGTCAACGCTTCATCTATAGTGCCAAGCACTTCCACACTGAGCTCAGGCCGTTTCAGGAGTTGATAAACAGATTGTTTCTCTTGAAGAGGCGCTGATGCTAACTGAGCAAGATGGGTGTTGATCTGTCCCGGCATGAACGTCCAGGCCTTAAAAGCTTCTAGCAATTGCGCAGTATCCGTTTTTTTTGTTTGCACGCATTGCAGGCGTTCATGAGTGGCCAAGCCAAGTTGGTGTCCTATAGGAGTCAAGCGCAGGTCGGCATTGTCTTGGCGCAGTAAAATCCGGAACTCAGCCCTGGACGTAAACATGCGGTAAGGTTCGTCCGTGACTTTGGTAGTCAAGTCATCAATCAACACTCCGATGTATGCATCAGCTCTGGATAAAACTAGGGGGGCTAGTCCTTGCAATTTTTGGTGCGCATTGATGCCTGCTAAAAGGCCCTGGCAAGCAGCCTCTTCGTAGCCTGTAGTCCCATTAATTTGGCCTGCAAAGTACAGGTTGGTTATGAGTTGTGTTTCCAAAGTAGATTGGAGCTGCGTGGCTGGGAAATAGTCATACTCGATGGCATAGCCTGGGCGGAACATTTTGGCATGTTCAAAGCCTGGAATGGCTTGCAGTGCTTCGTATTGCACAGCTTCGGGCAAGGATGTAGAAAATCCATTGATATAAATCTCTACAGTATGCCAGCCTTCTGGCTCCACAAAGATTTGATGCCTTTCTCGGTCTGCAAAGCGGGTAATTTTATCTTCAATAGACGGACAATACCGAGGACCTTGGCCCTGAATGCGTCCATTGAACATGGGCGACTGGCCAAAGCCACCCGCTAAAATT
>DCSL01000003.1:10620-10794 GCA_002325615.1 Amoebophilaceae bacterium UBA1467 | reverse complement strand
AGACAAAATATTAGCTACTAAATACCTATGGAAAAAATAGTGATCTTGGGTGCAGGCGAAAGTGGTACAGGGGCAGCGCTATTGGCCCAAGCAAAGGGATTGGGAGTATTTGTCTCCGATGCAGGCGACATTGCCGCGCCCTACAAAGAGGAGCTGGTGGCACATAACATTGCC
>DCSL01000003.1:1453-10582 GCA_002325615.1 Amoebophilaceae bacterium UBA1467 | reverse complement strand
ATAACATTGCCTTTGAAGAGGGGCAACACTCCCAAGACAGGGTCTTGGCCGCTGATGAGGTAGTCAAAAGCCCGGGCATTCCAGACAGCATGCCGATCATTCAGGTCGTACAAGAGGCAAAGCTCCCTATCATTGCCGAAATAGAGCTAGCCAGTCGCTACACCCAGGCTTTTCTGATTGGCATTACAGGCACGAATGGCAAGACGACCACGACACACCTCACTTACCATCTACTAAGAGAAGCAGGGCTCAATGTGGACATGGCTGGCAATGTAGGCTCCAGCTTTGCTAGAAAGGTCTTGGAAAACAAACATGACTACTGCGTGCTAGAGCTGAGTAATTTTCAGTTAGAGGGGATGTACACCTGCAAGTTAGATATAGCTTGTTTGCTGAACATCACGCCAGATCATCTGGACCGGTACCACGGCCAAATGGCACCTTACCTACAGGCTAAGTTCAGAATCCTGCAAAATATGACTAATCAGGAGCATTTCATCTATAACCGAGCAGATCCCAACATTCAGGCTTATCTGCAGCAACAGACTATGTTGCCTTGCCAACACCCCGTATCGGTACAGGAGCACAACGCAGAAGTAGATGATCGTCTCTCTCTGCTCACCGCTTCCAACTTTAGGCTTCGGGGGCCCCACAATTGGTTCAATGCCTTGGTAGCCATCAAGGTGGCCCAGCTAATAGGGGTTGAAGCAACGAAAATTCAGGCAGGACTGACAACGTTCGCGGGTGTGCCCCATCGCATCGAGTGGGTGACTGAGGTTGGTGGGATTCCTGTCTACAACGACTCCAAAGCCACCAACGTAGAGGCGACTTGTGCGGCCTTGAGGAGTTTTGCACAGCCCATCATCTGGATAGCAGGAGGAAAGGACAAAGGGAATGATTATACGATACTGCAACCCCTTGTAAAAACACGTGTTAAGGCGATGATCTGCCTGGGCAAAGACAACGCAAAAATAAGCCAGGCCTTTCGGCAAGTAGTAGCGCCTATCTATGAAACAACGCAGGTGGAAGAGGCAGTAGCAATAGCACTTGCTTTGGCACAGCCCGGAGACGTAGTGCTGTTTTCCCCAGCTTGTGCTAGTTTTGACTTATTCAAAAATTTCGAGGAGCGGGGTGAGTGCTTTAAGCAGGCTGTGCTACACGCTCGGAGTGCCCAAAAGATCAATAGCTAATTCACCCAATGAGTAAAATTAGCCACCCGATGAAGCAACCCATCAACCAATGGTTAAAGAAAAACTTAAAAGGTGACCCTTTTATATGGGCCATCATGCTGGTACTCGCTACTTTAAGTATCCTTGCTGTTTATAGTGCTTCCAGCGCTTTGGCCTATCGGAAGATGCGGGGGAATACAGAATATTACCTGGCCAAACACTCTTTGTTGATGCTGAGTAGCCTTGGTGCCATGTGGGTAGCACATAAAATCGACTATCGCTACTACGCAGGCTTGTCCAAGCTTGCTTTATGGGTTTCTATACCGCTACTGCTCTTGACTTGGCGCTATGGACTCACCCTGAATGAGGCTTCTCGTTGGCTGACTATCCCAGTCGTTGACAAGGCTTTTCAACCTTCGGATTTAGCCCAACTCGCTTTGATTGCCAGCCTCGCCAATATGCTGGCCAAATGGCAACACGACATTGGCAACTGGCAAGAAGCACTGGTGCCTATGCTGACCTGGTGTGTAGTGGTTTGTGGTCTCATTGCACTGACCAACTTATCTTCTGCTTTGCTGCTCTTTCTTACCTGTATGTTGTTAATGTACATCGGCAGAGTGCCTATCAAATACCTTGTTATACTGACAACAATTGGCCTAATAGTAGGCAGCATCGCCATGCATGTAGGGCAAAGAGGCGAAACAGCCTTGAGCCGTCTGAAGCTCTTTGCCCAGGACGAACTACCTTTCCAGACAGAGCAGGCGTACATTGCCATTGCTAGGGGTGGATTATACGGCAAAGGACCGGGCAATAGTCAACAAAGAAATTTTTTACCCCATCCTTATTCAGACTTCATCTATGCCATTCTGGTAGAGGAGTATGGGTTGATAGGTGGCGTAGTAGTTGTATTGCTTTACCTCGCCTTGCTCTACAGAGGCATCCGTAATGTTTCCCAAAGCAAGCGGGCTTATAGCGGGTTGCTGTCAGCTGGCCTTAGCTTTGCGCTAGTGCTCCAGGCTATGGTCAACATGGGAGTAGCTGTAGGCCTAGGGCCTGTTACGGGACTGCCTTTGCCATTTGTAAGTATGGGCGGCACTTCCTTGCTATTTACAGGCATTGCTGTGGGCATTATTTTAAGCATCAGCAGAGGGGACATCGATGATCTCCAAGGGGAGGGCATAGCCCGGACAAATAAGCACAAATCCTAGGGCGCGTATACTATTTTCCTACTGTTTTACCCCTTTGTTTCCACACTTATACGCACAATCAACATTGGCCTGTATGAGGCTGCTGGTCATGGTATTTCACCAATTGTACTGTTACACGCTCTTTGGCTACTCAGCCTCATAGCAATGAAGGCATATTGGCCAACCATAGTGATGTTCCCAAGCACTATGAAGGCCCCATTCGCTTCTCATGGTGGCTTACCTGGCGTGTTGTGTCCATAACTGCGAAAAGCATCCCAAAAAGCAAACGAGTGTCCTTAATACATGAGGAGCAATACCGGAATAGCAGGTAAACATAGTCTTGTAAGGCTTCTTGGAGCAATCTTCTCACATCCGCAGCCAGTGCTTAATGCCGCTGACAAATGCCCTTGTAAGGACAGGACACACAACGGGCCGCATCGGCCGTTTGGACAAACGGCACAGCAGGGTCCAACAGTTCGGTAAGTGTTTGGCGCAACCCCTGCTCCCATTCGTCCTGGTAGGCCGTGATGTTCTCGATAGGTAGGTAGGTACGGCTGTCGGGTTTTTGGATGAAGAACCGAGGATCAAAATGGTCATCAAAGAGCTGGCGAGTATTGAGTAAGCCTGGCATGATTTTCACTTCTTCTGGGGGGCTGGTTGGGTGGCCTGAGGCCAAAGCTGTAGCAGCGACGCCGGGTAGGCGCTGCTGCTGAAAAAGCCATGCATAAAACAACGTTTGGAAAGCCGCTTTGTTCCGCCTAGTAGTGACACGGTCAAACAAACCAGCGACGCTTTTTATGTTTTTTTCATCAAGGCCCGTCTTGTAGTCCAACACCCGAAAAACACCTGCCTTCCAGTCCACCCGATCGATGATGCCCTGTAGCCGTACACGCGTTACTAGGTTCAGTTCAAAATCAAGATGCAACGACACCTGTCGGCCCATCTCCAGGCCAATGAGTACAAAAGGAGCATGCGCCTGGTCAAGGACCAAAATTCTGGTCGCCAGCTTGGTCATAACAGCTTGGGCAATGACCGCATCGCCTTGTAACCCTGCCAATTGAGGTTGCCCTGAGTGCAAAGTACTTGCAAAAGTATCCTTTACAACAAATGCTACCTTCTTTTGCAATGCTGCCAAGTCTTGGGACTGCAGGGGCTGGCCCTGCTTCTTGTTCATCAGTGGTGTATAAAGCCTTTCCATCACTTCATGCAAAAGATTACCAAAAACCATGGCATGGGTGGCTTGCTGGGGGGGCGATGGAGCTTTGAGTTGTGCAAGGTATTGGAAGTAGAAACGCAGACTGCAGTCAAGGTATGTATTCAGTGAAGAAGGTGTCAGGGGTTGTGCCTTGCCGTCAGATTGTAGTAGGTACTTCCGCAACTGTTGCATGACTGCATCTTTTTTGGGGATGATAATGGGGTGGGCTGTGGCCAGGTAAATGGGCTGAGCAACGACCTGCTTTGTCAGACGTAACTTAGATTCGTAGAGGAGCTGCCAAATATAACGACTCATTTCGCCCTGGCTGCCAGCTGAAGCTTGAGTGCTGTAGCTGATGTACACCTGCCGAGCGCGCTGCAGTAAGTGATAAAAATGGTAGGCATACAATGCCGCTTGGTGCTGATCGGCTGTGGGCAAACCATAGCCCTTGCGCAGGTTGTAAGGTATAAAAGAAGCTGGGCTGGCCTGTATCGGAAAGTGGCCCTCGTTCATTCCCACGATAAAAACATGGTCAAAATCCAGGTTGCGAGTAGCTAGCACGTCCAAAATTTGTATGCCATCCAACGACTGGCTGCCTAGGGAAATCCGTACGGGCTGTAGTAGCTGTCGGAGTAGTTGGAGAAGTGCTTCACTCTTGGTGGAGGAAGTTGAAAATACTTCTTGGAAGTTACTAAGCTGTTGTAGGAGTTGGTGTAGGGCCACCTTTTCCAGGGGGCGCAAAGAGGGGGCTTCTTCTTGTGCATAGGCTTCGATGCACTGTAATCCCTCCATCAAGTAGCGTAGAAGGTGGTCTTGAGGCCTTAAAACCTTAAAAATTGTTTCATACAGGGCATTTTCCTGAACCAAAACTTCCTGGGCCACATAGCTGCTCTTGGTTGCTTGTATGCGGTTGATGGTGGCCTGTACCAAGACAGCATTCCAGCCCATTACGTGTGGATGGTTAAGCACAGCCAATACATGGTGAACAGCCCAGTAGCCTGAAGGGAATTGCTCTTGGGCAGTAGCTGCTTGTAAAGCCAACATATGCTCGAGCAGGCGGTAGGTGGCTGTGTCTTTTAGTGGATAGCCTAGGTGGGTACTGACTGGAGACACATCTAGGGGCAAGGCGTGTAGCACGGGCAAGAGCAAAGCTTCGTTGGCCACGACAATGACTGTTCTGCTGGGTACAAAATCTGCCCCCTGTGCCTCCATTAGGGCTCGCAACTGGGCACCCATTACCTGGGCTTGCCCTACTTCAGAAGCTACTGCTGTGAGGTGAATTTCTTGGGTGCCTTGGGCAAGCCGCTTGGGAAAGGGCTGGACAAAGCTGGCTTGAAAGTGTGGTCGTTGTTGATAAATCCTCAAGTAGGTGCCTGCCTCCTGTTGCGTATCCTCCATATAGTACGCATCTACATCCCAGTAAAATTCTGTAGGTAGGTTTTCCTGGCACCACGCCAATATTTTTTCTTCTACCGGTGTCAGGGCATTAAAGCCAACAAACACCAACTGATCGTGTTGGACCTGGGCAGTGCCTTGTACCAAAGCTTCGTAGGCTGCTCTATAGCACAGCCCTTGGTAGCCAATACCTTGAGCCTGCAAGCGCTGTTTGAAGTGTTGGTAAACTTGGGGGAGCAACTTCCAGAGGCGCAAAAAGTCTTGCTGATGCGTAGATAGCTGTTGTTGAAAATTCTTCCAAAAAGACTGGATGGCTGTTCTTTGTGCCTCAGTCAGATGATCATAGGACAAGCCCAACTCTTTGTAGCGGCTCAGGTCTGTAAAGAGATGGGCAGCACTGACCAAATATTTGTCGATTACATCCAAGTCTTGGAGCAATAGGCTCCCCCAAAAATAAAACTGCTCAAAAGACTCTTCCTGGGGATTGAGTGCCTGAAAAGTCTGATACAGTATATGGGTCAGCAGCAAAGGCTGTGCCTGCCTGAGTGGACTCAGCTGCTGCATCAATGCTTCGATGCTCAGGACCTTTGGCGCCCAGGTGGGTTGGGACAGGTGGGTAGCCAAACATCGCTTAAATACCTCCCCTGCCCGCCAAGTAGGAAAAACAAGGGTCAGCGCATGGAGGCGATGGTGGTACTTTTCCTGGAGCTCTGCCGCCAGGTCTTCTAAAAAAGAGGATCGTAAAGCCACAGCAAAAGCATCAATTTAGAACAGACTATACACCCTTTAGATATAATCAAAAATCACGGGGAAGGTAGCAATTCTATAAATATCATCTACGCTCTACGTACCAGTGTTGTTTTATTTTCGATTGAGCACTTTAAATGCCCGTTTCTTGAGCTCTTCTGCTATCGGTGTGAGCTTTAGGCTCTTGGCCATAGGTACAAAAAACTGCAGCGTTTCCTCTGCTATTTTTTTCTGTTTCGCCAGAGACGGGTGCCCCTCGATGGTACGCATGTGATGCAACCGGTCTGCTATCTTGACGTAGAGCACCCGCTCATCTTTGGCTTCTAATAACTTTAGAATGGTTTCATGGGCCGATAATTGTATCTTCTTAAAGCTACTTAAGCGACTATCTACAGCAGCAACCCCGTCTACGATTCGTTTTACGACAGGATTAAAGCGCAAGGCGATGTGGTGCCAAGAGAGACAGGTCGTATCGATGGCATCATGCAGTAGCGCGGCCAAGAGGGTATCCGGATCTTGGGTATGTTGCAGCAAGATATTGGCTACCGCAATGGGGTGTAGGTAAGCCGGCTCTCCTATACCATGCTTGGCTCCTGCGTGACACTGCTTAATGAGTTGCAAGGCTTCTTGCAGCAGCCGGCGTTTCATGCGCGTCTTGGCAAGTACGTTCTTCACGAAGGCAGCTTCTGATGGGTGCACCGTTGTTGCATCGATGTCCACGGTTGGTACCCCCTGCCATTGGTCCATCGTAGGGGGGCGCACTTCTCTCACATCGCTGGGCAAGACATACACCTGCGTCACCCCGGTGGCCGTTGAGATAATCTCAGAAGCGCCATAGTGAGCTGCCACAATTTGTTGGTTGTAAGTGATGGCCAGCTCCTCCATGTCACGGGGCCACCGAAGCGCCTGGTGCTCCACGCTGCCCACATACCATTTTTTCAGGCTAGGCAAGGCTACCTCTGTGGTTATGGCAATGCACAACGCCTTGACTTGCTTGATATAACCCGGTATAGACAAGATAGGATAGGCGAGTTGCGTGTCTTCGATGCCTACTAAGACGAGACGATCAGTTTTCTGTTGGGATGCGGCATAGAACACGGCATCGAGCAGTAATTTTCTAATTTTTTCGCCATCTCCCCGTAGGGATTGCGTTGTTGTGTTGTGCTGTATGAGGACTTTGACGGCTTGGGGGTGCTGGTATAACGTTTTCAAGACCTCCTGCCATAGCGCCGTCAGTGCTACGTTCTCTACGACTAAATGTATTGGTTCTTGTGCCAAATGCAGCACCTGCTGCAAGTATTTGTTAAGGGTATCTAGGGTGTAAACATGCTGATGTAGCGCAGCATTGCTGGCCATGACCTGAGATTTGGTAGGAGCCTGGTGAAATTCCTGCAGTGACTCAGTAGGCTCCAACGCTTCTACGGGATAGATGCTAGCTTCCTGTTGCAGGCGCGCCTGATGTCGGAGTGTTGCTAAAAACACCTGGCTAGTGAAGCGATTGTCTTCCTTTAGCTGTGCATAGGATATGACCAGGCCTCGGTAGACTTGTTGTCCCTTCAGGGCAATAAGTAGGCTTGCAAAAAGCAAGATGAGATAGATCATTTGCAGGGACCCAAATGTACTCAAGGGTAGCGCCGATCCTGTATAATGTGCAAAGAAAAAAACTGCTGCATAGGTGCCCGTAAAGGCCAAAAAGAGGGCCAACGGCCAACGCAACAGTAAGACCGCTATTAAGAGGTTAATCATCATGACCATGACCTGCATATGATGAAAGTGGCTCATGATGGCCAGCAAGGTACCTGCAAAGAACAGAATAAATGCTATGCTCAGCGGCCAGAAGAAGGCCATGAAGCGGGTGTTCTTGAGTGGGGTAGGCCACACGGGAAAAGTGAGGAATGCCGTGGCCATGGGCAGCACGGTATGATAAATGCAGGTATAGATCGCTTGGCAGGCTTGGTGATCAGTATTCCCGATGGTGTAGAAGGCGGCATAGGTAGCCACCATGGTGTAGAGGCCAAAGAAGAAGTAGAGTCCTTCTTGTGCAGGTAAGTTTTGTTGTAGGTAAGGATAAAGCTTAAAGTTACTGATCTTGTTGAGGCGCCATTGCCAGCGCTGCTTACGTGCAGCACCTTCTAGGGCTAGAGGATCATTGGGGGCCAATCGTTGCCACCCACCTTCTTCACCAAGAAGGTAGTGTAGGCCTAGCATGGTGATGAGGTTGGCCAGCATACCTGGAAGGAAGCTATGGACGCTTTTGAAATAAAAGAGACATGCTGCAGTGGCTGTCGCTCCTGCTCCCATGGCTAGGAGTACGACCCTTCTACTGGTCTTGAAGCCAAAAATAGCCAGGAGCATGGGAGCGGGGGCAACGCTGGGAATGTAAAAGTGGGCAGCCCCTAAGAGGACCTGTAACAAATTTTGTGTACTGAGTGCCATCACCAATCCCAGCGTTCCGAGTACGAGTGTAGCCCACCGGGCTGTGTTGAGTGAACGTTGTTTGTGTAAGCCAAGGGGAGGGAGGATATCATTGGCAATAATGACAGCACAGGAGTTTAATACGGAATCTGCGGTAGACATGGACATAGCAATGATACCAATACCTAAGAGCCCTTTGAATCCTGGATAGGTATGCGTATTGACGATATGCTGCATGATCTTATCAGTCTCGAGGCTTGGTTGATCCACCAACATCATAATAGCGATCCATATCATGCATAACTCTATCCCTAGACATATAATTGTTGCATAACCAAACGAGTGCTTTATCTGGGCTGTATCTCGCGCCATGACGATGCGCTGAAAGAGTTGTGGTTGAAGAGCGGGTGTCATCAAGTAAGCCATAAATACGAGAGAGTTCATGAATTCGGGCGACCATCTTACCACTTCTTTAAAAGACATGAGTGGGTTGTTTTGGAACATATGTGTTACTTGTGTAGAATTTTGGAGGTTTATTCCAAATCGTCAGTGCGAGTATGGGGAGTAACGTCCCAAAGGTGAAGAACTGTAGCACATCGGTGAATGTGACTGCTTTGACACCGCCGGAAAGAGTATATAACGTAATAATAATGGCCGCTATCGTGACTACTGCTGGTCCTTCATAGTTGAATAAGATGGTCAGTGTCTTGGCAATGACTTGCAATTGCATAGCTACATAGCCTGTTGACCGTAATACGATAGAGATGCCAGCAATAGCCTGCACAGGTTTCCCGTACAGTTTTCCGAGTGACTCTGGTACGGAGAGGTTATTCAAAAACTTGCCCATGCGTGGCCCTACGATATATCCAGTAATCAGTAGGCACATAGGGGTACCTATAATGTCGGGTATGACGTAGTACAATCCTTGTTTGTATGTATTCTCTAGATTGATGAATAAAGCACTCCCCGACATCCAGGTAGCCACGATGGTAGCGGTGAGGACAGCCGTAGAGAACTTTTTATC
>DCSL01000003.1:0-1318 GCA_002325615.1 Amoebophilaceae bacterium UBA1467 | reverse complement strand
GATGGGTGGTAATGACATAGATGAACGAACTTAGTTGACGAAACCGACGGGAGTAACATATAAAGGAATAAACAAAAATGTCAAGCTCCATTTCTAGCGGCATCCATTACATGTCCCAATGATAGCAACCCAGCAACAAAGTGCGAACACACCCCTTTACACTACGCAGCAGCAAGAAGCCTTCTAGCATTGGTTAAAGAATTAGTCGAACAACAGAATGTTTCGGTAGATATCCAAACCCAGGATAACAAAGGCACACCCTTATACTTAGCTTCCTCAAGAGGGCACTTAGATGTAGTACAATTTCTTGTGGATCGAGGTGGAAAACCTGACCTCACCGTGGGCCGCCCAGAAGAAGCCATAAGTGTCTCCTTCCTGTCTAGGAGCTACTCCATCCACCCGAGCAACGCATTCTTCGATGCCTTGCGCCCCATAGAAGGCATCACTTATCGGTTGCAGGCGTAATAGCATTGTAAAGCAGTACAAATGCACTATCCCCGGCACACTACCTTTTTGCCTCATGTACGGGACGTTACTCAAAGCGGTGGGACTGGGGTCGATTAAAGGTCATTGGATTGGTTTGATGGGGCATGCTTCACGGGAGGGGGTAGTCTATTTCAGGTGGAAAACAAACTTTTTGGCATATCTCTCTTGGTCTCTTAATATACGACACAAAGACATGTTGTAGACTCCCTAGTTCGCGCATGTTTATGTGCATTCGCGATGCAAAAAGCGTCTTTTGCAAGCTTGCTACTAAGGTTTCTATGCCAGGATGCTTGGTCTTCTCTGCCAGCGATTTCAACTTCTTCCAAATAATTCCATTTTGAATCTTTCGCATCCGGGGCTTTATTGAGTGCAAATAGGACAAGGTGTGATTGCTCCGCTTGCTCAAACTCCTTGTCTATACTCTCTAAATCCGTATTAGTAAGTTCAGAATCACCACCTTGTGTGCTACTGTCTTCTTCTGGAAATGTAATTTCTACCTCTTCATCTATAGTAGTATCCGAGAACGGATAATGCTTTAACAGCTTTTCAAGGCTACCAGCAGACATTGCAGTAGTAGATGTCTGGGTATGGGGCTGTGCTATTTGTTCAATGTTGAGCCCCCGAACCTTGACGCAGTAGGCCTCTGGCGCTAGGCCTATAAATTGGCTCTTGTTCCCTATGCCCTTTTTCTCTCAGACGCTTGGCCATTTTCAAAGCTCTTTCTGTAAGCGTATCTATTTCAGGATCTGAATTATTTGAGAATTTATCTATCCAGTACTCTATTACAGGTATATTACATGAGACTATTACAAAATGCTCGAAGATGCCCCTT
>DCSL01000016.1:14867-19567 GCA_002325615.1 Amoebophilaceae bacterium UBA1467 | reverse complement strand
AATAATCTTTAATTAATATATACTTATAGTAGGTTAGGCGTAGATAAAACGAAATTATGGGCGTCTCTTTTATGTAGATACTTTTTTCATGTTTTCTTTTTTACAAACAAAAATAGAGTACCTCCAAGGAGTAGGACCTAACAGGGCACTGTTGCTTCAACAAGAGCTTCAGATATGCACTTTCGGAGACATGCTTCAACATTATCCATTTCGTTATAAAGACCGCACCCAGCTTCACCAGATTGGAGAACTAGAAGAAAATATGCCCTATGCGCAACTTAGAGGAACAATTTGTCATGTAAGGACCATACAGTCGGGTAAAAAAAGACTATTGGCACATTTGAAGGATAATACAGGGAAAATCACCTTGGTCTGGTTTAAGGGACTTCCATGGGTTCTTAAAAAGCTACAACTTGGGGTAGTCTATACGGTGTTTGGCAAGCCTACAGCCTATGCCCAGCAGCTAAGTCTAGTCCATCCAGAGTTGGAAGTATTTATACCTGACCAAAAAAATGATTTTTATCTACTCCCCGTTTACCACACTACTGAGAGACTCAAGGCCCAGCATATAGATAGCAACGCCTTTGCCAAACTACAGCGTAACCTTTTAGAAAGAGTTGCTCATCATCTCCCAGAAACTCTGCCTTCTCTCTTACTGCAACGATATAAACTTATTAGCAAGTCCGCCGCACTACTGAACATTCACTTTCCTAAAAATCATGAGTTATTAAAACAAGCACGTCTACGACTAAAGTTTGAAGAATTATTTTACCTACAGCTACAACTTTTGCAGCTAAAACAAATACGACTTGAGAAACACAAAGGACAGGTATTACATGATACCCGACTGTTGCACAGATTTTACGCTACTGAACTTCCTTTTGCATTGACAGGAGCCCAAAAACGGGTCGTCAAAGAGATTTACCAAGATTTGAGATCGGGTAACCAAATGAATCGATTGGTACAAGGTGATGTGGGTAGTGGGAAAACCATGGTGGCGTTTCTGGGCATGTTGATTTGTATTGGGAGTGGGACCCAAGTAGCCATGATGGCACCTACTGAACTATTGGCAGAACAGCATTACAAAACATTACAGGCATTTGCACAGTCCATGAACATGACGATAGCACTCTTGACGGGTACTACTAAGAAAAAGCGACGAAATGAGATATTGAACGCTTTACAAGCAGGTACACTCCAAATTATTGTAGGTACTCATGCGTTACTTAGTGATACCGTGAATTTTAATAACCTCGGCTTAGCTGTTATTGATGAACAGCATCGTTTCGGGGTCATGCAGAGGGCCAAGCTCTGGAAAAAAGGAAAAGTGCTTTTCCCACATGTACTGGTCACGACTGCTACACCGATTCCCCGTACTTTAGCGATGACCTTCTATGGAGATTTAGACGTTTCGGTAATTGATGAAATGCCAGCTAGCAGAAAGCCCATTAAGACAATACACTATTATGATGCGCAAAGGCTGAAGGTGTTTCAGTTTCTCAAAGAACAGATAGTTGCTGCTAGACAAGTCTATATTGTGTATCCCCTGATTGAAGAGTCGGAAAAGTTGAACTATAAAAATCTGATGGATGGTTATGAAAGCATTTGTCGGGCTTTTCCTGAGTTTCCCATCAGCATTATTCACGGTCAGATGCATGCAGCGGACAAAGCGTACGAGATGCAGCGTTTTTCAAAAGGAGAAACCAAGCTCATGGTGGCTACTACAGTTATAGAAGTAGGCATGGATGTACCCAATGCTACCGTGATGGTCATTGAAAATGCAGAACGGTTTGGGCTGGCTCAGTTGCACCAATTGCGTGGCAGGGTGGGTCGGGGCAGCGAGCAAGCTTACTGCATCCTGATGACTAGTACTCAACTGAACAGTAAGAGTAGGGAGCGCATCAAGACCATGGTGCGCACCAACGACGGATTCGAGATTGCAGACGTAGACCTACAGTTGCGAGGCCCTGGTGATTTGCTGGGGGTGCAGCAGAGCGGTGTGCTTGACCTCAAGATTGCAGACTTAGCGCAAGATAGCAAGATTCTATACGCAGCCCGAACAGCGGCCCAACACATTATAAAAGAAGATCCTGTGCTAGAACATCCTCAAAATTTACCTATCAAAGTACAGCTGGTGCACATCCGTAGCCGTACTGCGACTTGGAGCAATGCCAGCTAACTACTGGTCATATTGAGCAATGCGAGGCCAATCAGACATAGCTTGGTGCCTATCAGGTACTATTCTTTATGCCCGCCTAGCATGCTTACTGCGGGGGGATGATTGTCCTCCTGTGCCTTCTTTGCAACTCCTGCCTTTTCTAGCGCCACCAACTCGTCACGTAGCCTAGCTGCCTCGGTAAATTCCAACGCTTGGGCTGCTGCTTCCATCTTTCTTTTGGTTGCGTGCATGTATTGCGTTAGCTCGTCTTGGCTCATGTAAGCCACTACAGGATCAGCTGCCACGTTCAGGGTTTCCTCTTTTACATAATACTTCTGGCGACCCTTCTTGTCGACCATTTTGGTTTGTTCCAGAATAACTACTTTGGATTTATGCACTGATCGGGGGGTGATGTTGTGTGCCTGGTTGTAAGCCATCTGGAGACTTCTTCGCCGGTTGGTTTCGTTGATGGCTGTCTCCATGGATTGGGTCATGGTGTCTGCATACATGATGACTTGTCCATGCTCATTCCTGGCAGCGCGGCCAATGGTTTGTATCAGTGACCGAACATTGCGCAAAAAGCCTTCTTTGTCTGCATCTAGAATAGCCACTAGTGAGACTTCAGGCAAGTCCAGCCCTTCTCGGAGCAAGTTGACGCCTACCAACACATCAAACACGCCCAACTGCAATTCCCGCAATATTTCTACACGGTCTAGGGTTTTTACATCTGAGTGAATGTAACGGCATTTGACGCCAACCCGCTCCAGGTACTTGGTTAGTTCTTCGGCCATTCGTTTAGTCAGAGTCGTGACAAGCACACGTTCCTGGCGCTGAATCCGCTGGTGAATTGCTTCTAACAGATCATCAATTTGGTGGATGCTGGGCCTGACGTCAATTTTAGGATCGAGCAAGCCTGTCGGGCGGATAATTTGCTCTACTACTACGCCCTCTGACTGACGGAGCTCATATTCTGTTGGCGTGGCGCTTACAAAGATTACCTGGTTGATGAGCGATTCAAATTCGTTAAAGCTGAGAGGTCGATTGTCAATGGCAGCAGGTAGCCGAAAAGCATGGTCTACCAAATTGATCTTACGAGCCCGGTCGCCTCCCCACATAGCTCGAAGCTGGGGCATGGTTACATGACTTTCGTCAATCACCATGAGGTAATCCTTAGGAAAATAATCCAAGAGGCAAAAAGGCCGAGACCCTGGCTGACGCTTATCAAAGTAGCGTGAATAATTCTCTACACCCGAGCAATAGCCTAGTTCCCGCAGCATTTCCAGGTCCAACTCTGTTCTCTCTTTGATGCGCTTGGCTTCTTCAAATCGATGCTGGGCCTCAAAAAACTGGATCTGCGCCACCAAATCTGCTTGTATCGCTTCCATGGCTTGTGCTAAGACGTCCTTGCTGGTGACAAAGAGGTTGGCTGGAAATATGGCTACATCTTGTTCCTCGTAGAGCTTGGTGCCTGTCACAGGGTCAATGCTGTGAATAGCCTCTATTTCATCGCCCCAAAAGAAAAAGCGGTAAGCATGGTCTGCATAGGCCAAAAAAATATCTACCGTATCCCCTTTAACCCTGAAATTTCCCCGCTCAAAGGCCTTGTCGTTTCTGCTATAGAGTATGTCTACAAATGTGTGCAGCAGTTGATGACGCGCCATATGCTCCCCTACTTTAATGCGGATGACATTTTTACCAAACTCTTCTGGATTGCCAATGCCATAGATGCACGACACAGAAGCCACAACAATAACGTCTCGTCTACCTGTCAACAACGCAGCAGTAGCCCGTAAACGAAGCTTCTCTAGCTCTTGGTTGATGGATAGGTCCTTCTCTATGTACACATTGGTAGCAGGAATGTAAGCTTCTGGCTGGTAGTAGTCATAGTAAGACACAAAGTATTCTACTGCATTTTCTGGAAAGAACTGCTTGAGCTCTCCATACAGCTGAGCAGCCAGTGTCTTGTTGTGGCTGATAATCAGGGTAGGGCAGTTCAGTACTTGTATGACATTAGCTATGGTAAAAGTCTTACCCGAGCCTGTGACTCCCAATAAAGTTTGGGCTGCCTCGCCACGTTGGACCCCTTCGATGAGTTGCTGAATAGCTTTGGGTTGGTCGCCCGCAGCCTGGTAAGGAGCCGTAAGTTTGAAATACATAAGAATTATTTTGGGCGTGATAGGCGTTATAATTTCCTTAATTGGCCTGCCTCCAGGCGATAGATGTGTTTAAAACCCTGGACAAGCGATTGCCGGTGGGTCACCAGAATGACTGTCGGTACTTGTGCCAACACAAGCTGCAACGACTCTTGGGCACTGGCTTCATCCAAAGCACCCAATGTTTCATCCAGAATCAATACTTCCGGCTGGTAGTTCAGGTAGCGAGCTAGGAGAACGCGCTGTTTTTCGCCACTACTCAGTTGCTTCCCAGCTGGGTGGTGCAAGCGGTCTTTGAGGTAGGCTAAAGGCGTTGTCTGCACTTTCTCTGTTATCAGGTTGTCAGCAATCGTGCCACTGATCAGATTGGCTTCTTGGTCTACAAAGTG
>DCSL01000016.1:0-14726 GCA_002325615.1 Amoebophilaceae bacterium UBA1467 | reverse complement strand
TCCTTGCTGGGGCTGATAAATGCCAGCAAGCAAGTGACAAAGCGTGCTTTTCCCTGCTCCTGAGGGGCCTGTAATAGCTACCTTGTCACCCAGGTGGATACTTAGCGAACACTCTTTTAAGACTGCTGTGCCAAGCTGGTCATAAGCAAAAGACACATTGCAGACTTCAAGGATTGGGGGCATAGGGGCAAGAGCAGGCTGAGATAGTAACAGAGACGCATTAGCAGAGCGGGTTGGCAAGGTCAGCAAGTCCAGAACCTTTTTTAAGTCTATGACACTACTCAACAATCTCCGGAGCTGGTTGGTGGTATTGTCTACCTGTTTGTAAATAGAAGAGGAGTACCGCTCGATTACTACAAAGTCTGTCCAAGAAAGTTCTCCAGCCCGCAGCAACAGCACTAGGTGTATGATGAGCCCCCCCCTAATAATGGCGAACCATGTGGTCTGAACTACCGGCATTTTATGCAGCAGGAGGTTATCGCGCAACCAGCCTTGTTCCTCTGCATCAAAGAATGCTGATAAGCGAGTTGCTTCTTCTTCTAGATGGAATCTATAAAATTTGGTGTTGTGCAAGCTATCGGTGATAGCTGTGTTGACCTGGTCTGTAGCTTCCCAGCAGCGGCGGCGCAGTTTTAGGAAGTTGTGTATACCGAAGTATACATAGCCATAGATGAGTACAACAAGCGGCGAGAAATACCACGTACTGTGGTGCACATGAAACATGGCTACCGAGAAGGCGCCAATCTTGAAGAGGGCTGGGAGGATGTTGACGAAGGATATGTCCATAAAGCCCCGAATGCTTTGTGAAACGCGTGTACTGGCGCTGAGAATTTCTGTGACGCCGTATCTTTCCCAAGATTGCAGCGGTGTTTGATGTAGCTTCATTACTACACGCATACGAATGTCGCGAATAGCCCGGTTGATAACTGGAAAGAAAAGGATGGCTTGTAGGTGGCCAAGTGTGCCATGGGCATACCAACAAAGTAGTAGGAGTGTGACTACTAGTAGTACGATAATAGTTCCTAGCTCCAGATAGTGCTTGAGCAGATAGCCAAACAGCCAAGGTGCGGTTGTTTGTGCCAGTGTGTTGAGAAGGATGGTGCTTAGGGTACAGATGGTTGCCAGTCGAACGGCCTTTTCCTTCCATAAAAATGGGAATACCAAAAAGAAGGCTTGCTGAAACAGTTTACGCATACGAGTTGACTGCGTTGTAGCTAACCATCAAAGTTAATGGTTTTACCTGGTGAGGAAGCCCAAAGAATTACCAAGGGAGATACTCAATGCAGCGTAAGAAATAATGTAACGAGACTGTTGCAAAACCAAGGTATCTGCTCATTTTAAACCAAATCAAAGATGATTTCCAAGCATTTTTCAATGGTCTCTATACTTCAATGCCTTACAAAAACACGTTGGAGTAAGACTCTTTTTTACTTGGCATCTTCCTAGAAAAGATGTAGCCTGTATCCTACTGGTTGCTTATCTATGGACAAACATAAATGTGAATAAAACGGCGGCTAGGACGGTCTGTACATTGACCTGCCACCTAAAAAATCAGACTTTTCGCGGAGTTGACGGTAAACGAACGTGTTAAAGGGTGTTTATGCGCTTTTATCAAGTAATTTCATGCCGACCATATTGCCTCCAAAAAAATGGCTAGGGGTGCTTAAAAACCTTTAAAGTCTCGGTAATGTAAGAAAGTGCTTTAGCAAAGGTAATGTGTACATAATATGCTATACTAAAAATTCCTAACTTCACCTCCTCAAACTAATAAATCCGCAATGTAATGGATGCTAACAATGACCCCAGGATCGCACAATCAACTTGCTCAATTTTTGACAAAATATCCAAAAATGAACACGAGCAGGTTGTTTATTGCTATGACAAGGCCACAGGTCTCAAGGCTATCATTGCCATCCACAATACCGCACTTGGCCCTGCCCTGGGTGGCACACGCATCTGGGACTATGCCTATGACGACGACGCACTCATTGATGTGCTGAGACTATCCAAAGGAATGACTTACAAAGCAGCCCTCGCAAATCTCAAGCTAGGCGGTGGTAAAGCGGTTATCATGGGTGATGTCCGCCAGGTCAAGACCGAAGCTTTGCTAAGAAAATATGGTCAGTTTATTAATTCTCTGCATGGCCGATACATCACTGGGCCTGATGTGAATACCAGTATGCATGATATGGCATCCATTGCCCAAGAAACCCAGTACGTACAGTCCCTACCCAGTGCAATGGGTGGTAGTGATGATCCATCACCTTTTACCGCGTATGGCACCTACTTAGGCATCAAAGCAGCTGTGAAAAAAGTGTATGGTACTGATCAATTGAAAGGAAAGAAGATTGGCGTGGAGGGGATGGGTAAAGTGGGTACGTATTTGGTAAAGCACTTGTGTAAAGAAGAGGCCCAAGTCTATGTCACAGATGTGGTACAAGAAAGGTTGGTTGTCATTGCCCAAGCCCATCAGGTGCACATTGTACAGCCTGATATATTCTATGATTTGCCTTTGGACGTGTATGCTCCTTGTGCTTTGGGTGCCACGCTTAATGATGCCACTATCGCCCGGCTTCAGTGCAAAATCGTTGCAGGTGCTGCCAATAACCAATTGGAAGATGAGCAACACCATGGTCGTTTGTTATTTGACCAAGGTATTGTGTATGCCCCTGACTTCCTGATCAATGCAGGGGGGCTCATTAACATTTATACGGACATGTATTATACCTACAGCTGCAAGCTGGCTTACCAGCATGTTGAGCGCATCTATGACACTTGCTTGGAGGTACTCAACAGGTCAGAAAAAAAACACCTCCCACCATCAGTAGTTGCTGAACAGCTGGCTGAAGAGAGAATTCATAACGCTCAAGATGTGCCTTCTCACGAATAGGTATTGTTCAACAAATTTGACCTTGCCCTGTAATTTTGGATCGTCCTGACATTGCCTTGACAGAGCATCCGGTACTTAACCGTAGATTCATACGCCTCCAAGCAGTACTCCATCTCTATGCCTTTTACGTATGCAAGCAGGCCAATTACGATTGGGCACTAGACCAAATACGTGCTAATTTTATTCCTGATGTATTTGCTGATCCTCCAGCAGACAAAGTCCAATTGGCCCAGGAAGAGAAGCAAGCCCTGGCCTTGTTTGCATCTTCCGTTATACCTTCTAGTGCCCCTTCTGCTGTTATTGCCACCCCCAGTCGCCTCGTTAGCGTAGCAGTAACTCGGGCCCTTGCCAGCTATGAAAATGAATTGGCCCAGGACACGCGTAGACTTAAGGAGGGCTTAACAGGAACGGTAGTTAAAATAAACCAAGCGTGTGTCCGCATCTGGCAGCTACTGGTTGAATGGGCGTACATTGCTAAAAAACAAACTGAAAGACCCAAGCTGAGTCAGCAGCACGAAAGGAGTGTGTCAGTGTGCCTTTCCCATAGTCATGTGCTGCAGCATCTGCAAAATGATGGCGTTTTGGCTAAGCTAGTACAACAAGAAGCTGCTGGCTGGAGTAACCACCTACCTATGGTGGAAAGCTGGTACAATCAGTTTGTAAAAAAAGATCCTGTTGTACAGCATTATCTTGCACCTCCAATAACTCCGGCCCAAGATCAGCAGCTTGTGGCGTTTCTGATTGAGAATATTATCTTCAAGGAAGAGGTCATCCAATCTTTTTTCAATGATTTAGATCTAAGGTGGGCGACCCACAAGCGCATTGTAAAGAAGCTGGTACACCAAGGCTTGCCATGCTGCATAAAAAATTCAGAACAATGTTCTAACTTAAGCGTGCTTGGCTTAGCTGCTTATTGGGAGCCAGAACAACGTTTTTACACGGATTTGGTACAAAGAACCTTGCAAAGAGATGAGGTATTGGAGGCACTGATTGCACAAAAAGCAAAAAACTGGGCAGTCGACCGCATCATGCTGTTGGACAAGACCATTATCAAGCTTGCCTTATGTGAGATGCTTTACTTCGCCGAGATTCCTATCAAGGTTTCTATGAATGAATACATAGATTTATCCAAAATCTACAGCATGCCCAAGAGCAGTCAGTTTGTCAATGGTCTGTTAGACGCTGTTGCAGCCACGCTCCACCAAGGAGATAGCAACAAAGCCTGACATTTTGTACGCTACATTAATTAATGCCTAAAAACAACCATGCGCAGAAACTCAATCAGCATCATCACTCTTTTTTTAGGTGCCGTTGTGGGGTTTGTAGGAGGTATACTTCTTGCTCCTTCCAGCGGTAACAACGTTAGGAAAGTCCTGAGCTATAAAATCAAAAACTATGCAGAAAAGTTACAAGAATTGATTAAAACACTGTCCTATACCAAGGTTGCTGCATCAAGTCAAGCAAAAGCCGCTGGCCAAGAAGTTATTGATGAAACAATCAGCAGAGCCAAGCAGCTTTTGCAAGAAGCTAATGAGCTGGCTGCACAGCTAGAGCAGTAAATAACAATAATTAGACAAGTGCTTGCTGACAAAAAACTTCGTTTTAATTCCACTACTTATAACACGAAAAAATATGCTCAATTCTCTACTCTTAGATGTACCCTTCACCGAAGGGAGCTCTTTCCACCAGTTGATCTTGATAGGGGGCATGCTTTTGGTTTTCTACTTCTTTATGATCAGACCGCAACAAAAGCGAAAAAAAGAGCAGCGCACCTTCTTAGAAAACCTTAGAAAAGGGGAGCAAGTAGTAACCATTGGGGGGATACACGGCAAGGTGTACGATATAGCAGAAGATACCCTAACCTTGGAGATAGATAACAAAGGCTCTAAAATCACAATCTCAAGAGGTGCCATTGCCCTAGATTCTACCAAGCAGCACGCGCAAAAGAAATAGATGCGCATCTTAAAAAATAACCATGGAACCAGCAAGTAAACATAGATGGCAGACCCTCCTTTTTTGTATGGGTGGTGCCATGATGTTCTGGATCCTTAACGCTCTTAATAAGGTTTATACGACAGATATCAACTATCCTGTTGTGTTTATTATAGACGAGTCTAAGGTAGTTTTTTCCAAAATACCTCCACCTACCATACGCCTTGAGGTAACTGGTGGCGGCTGGAAATTATTAAGGTACCTGATTCGTCTCAATGTGCAGCCCATCGAACTTCCTGTTGCCCAAATCTCAAAAAAGGGAAAAATCAGAAGCGAGAACCTTTGTCCCATCTTTGCCAAAAAGCTCAAGGACCTTAAGGTACGTAGAGTACTGGTGGATGAGCCGATTTGCGTGCATACACTTTCCCAAAAATCGCCCATAGAATAGCCACAGCCAGGGGCACGATTACTCTTGGCATCATTTTATGCACTACGTGGGGCTACTTTAGCCTTGGCTCATTTCATAAAACCTAGTACAAACTCGTGCATGGTCTTTCTTATAACAGGATTGACAAGAATAGCCAATATGATCGATATGATAAGTCCTATGCATCCATGTTGCAAATCTTTTCTAATAAATTTAATACTCTTTTGCAGGGCCTTGCTACGCGTCTTGGCTTGCCTTTTTGCAAGACTAATGGCCAACTCCCTACCGCCTAGTAAGCCGATAAACACCCAGGTAGTGCTTATAGGCAAGTTATTCAAATTTTTGAAGTAGAAAAGGATAGACATGTAAACAAAGTCTACGAGTGTAGCAGCCCTAATATCCGTAAGCCCTGCCTTCTCACTAACCAGCTGCTGCATGCGATCGCCCTTTAAATAAAATAGGACCCCTAGTCCCGAAAAAATAAATCCCACAAACATGAGGAGCGCTGACAAGTCCAATTTTCGGGGCAAGAATACAGCAATGTTAGAAGCATCCTGCATGAGCCAGACCGACCAGAGTAGCCCACTCGTAATCCATTGCAAAACTGTCCAGCTTAGTCCAGGCCTGCCTTTAAAGTACCGATCAGCAAATCGGGCCGTAAGGTACCAAATTAAGATAGCCGACAAGAATGCAATGAAGTAGCCATACAAGCTCTTTTGAAAGACGCTAAACATGGCATTGGCATCTGTAGCAAAAACGTTTAAGAGCAAGAAAGTCGTAGACACAGGAATGCGCATGCGTGTCAGGATAAGCAAGACTATAGGAGAAAAAAGCTGTAAAAAGCCAAAAGTTTGTGGTGCTTCAGAGAATCCTTTTTCTGTGAGTCTTTGGTAGCTTACATCTCCACTATAGGCCACCCAGCTGTAGGTTACCGTACCAATGAAGATAATGCCCATAAACAGCCATAAGTGCCACCATTGCCTGTGCGCATTAGAAGCTATGAATGTACCTATTGTTTGAATACTGTCGTTAGCAATGGCCGAATAGCTGGCCATTGCAAAGCCAAACCACATAGCAACGTTCGGATAAGGAATCACGATCTTACACAGCAATAGTAATACCAGGATAAGGAAGAGAAAGTCTTGTTCTCTTTTAGTAATATCAAATATCCGATAGGTGATTTTCGATAACCGTTGCTGCCTGACCTTGTCACTAAAAGCTTTCTTAGGTATACTGCTGTCCAACTTCATAAGATGCTGACTTCAAAAAGGTTGAGGCATAAGCCGGGTAGCGCGTAATTATTTTGCATACCTTCGTTGTTGCTGCCTGTACAGTGCATAGTAGGCCCCCCTGTGTGCCAAAAGGTCTTTATGGGTACCTTGTTCAACCAGCTCTCCTGCCTCCAGCACTAAAATGCGGTCAGCAAGTTGAGGCGAGGATACTCTGTGGGAAATAAAGAGCACAGTACTTCCTTGCATGGCTTCCTCTATGTTGCGCAAGATATTGCTGGCCGTTTGTGTATCTACAGCAGAAAGACAATCGTCTAGTATCAATATCTTCGGAGTACGAATCAACGCCCTAGCAATAGCGATCCGTTGCTTTTGTCCGCCTGAAAGTGTTACGCCTCTTTCTCCCACCATTGTTTCCATTTGTTGAGGGAATTGTTGAATGCTCTCATAAATTGATGCCAGTTGGGCTGCTTCGATGATTTGAGCGTTAGTAGCTTCAGGTTTGCCCCAAGCAATATTATTTTTGAGAGTATCTGAGAAGAGAAAAACATCCTGTGGTACGTAGCCTAGTTGTTGCCTAAGAAATGGCACCGCATAATCCTGGATAGGAACCCCATCAATCGCTATTTCACCAGCACCTGCATCATAAAGACGACTTATTAGGTGAGTAATTGTGGACTTTCCTGCTCCTGTAGCACCGATAATGGCTACCCTAGTGCCTGCAGCTACCTCGAAGGTGACGGACTGCAGTGCCCTGACCCCTGAATTAGGGTAGGTAAAGCTTACATTTTCGAAAGAAATATGGCCTTTTATAGGACTTCTGAGCGCTTTCTTTGAAAAAATGAGATTTTTCTCCTGGAGAAACTCATTGATTCTTTTTTGAGAGGCTGCAGCCCTTCGTACAATGTTATTAATCCAACTTACAGCAAAGGTAGGCCATCCTAAGAGGTTGAGGTACATGACGAACTCAGCAATATTACCTGGCGTGCTCCTCCCTTGAATCACTTCTTGGCCACCTACAAAAACCACCAACACAACCCCTAAGCCAATGATGCTTTTGGCCGCCGGGAAAAACATAGCATTGATGCTGGTTAGGCGCAGAAAGCTGGTTTTGTAAGCATCACATTCCTTAGAAAAAACCTTGGTAAATCCTGCCTCTCGGGCAAAAGCTTGCAAAACGCCGATGCCAGAAAAAGACTCTTGCACAAAAGTGATCAGTCCAGAGAGCTTGCGTTGTATGGCCTCAGAACGTTCTTTCATGAAAGCGCCAATATGATAGGTGCCTGCTGCCAGGAGTAGTGTCGGCAGCACTGCATAAAGCGTCAGGCGAGCATTAATCATCAGCATATAGGGAATAAGCATCAGGAAAATGACGACTGTGTTGAGGCCATACCCAATAGCAGGCCCCAGGTACATACCCACTTGATTCATATCTTCTGAAATTCGTGCCATCAAGTCACCCGTACTATTGCTTCTGTAAAAGCTCAAAGGGAGTGTTTGGTAATGGGCGTAGATTTCATTTTTGAGTTCGTATTCCACGCGCTTGCCTACCACCATAATGGTCCAGCGTGTTAAAAAGAAAAACAATCCTCTGAAAATAGCTGCCAGTAGCATAAGCCCACCGTAAATCAACAGACTCCTGACTAGCCTATCATAGGTAGTTGCTTGAAGGTTGGCATCAGTCAAAGTCTGATAATCTGTTATGCTTTCCTGTACCAACTCAAAAGTATGCTTGATAAGGCGAGCAGGAATGATTGATAGGAAATTGGCCACAATCGTGAACATAGTCCCTAAGATAAGTAGGTACTTGTAGCGGACTAGGTATTTATTGAGATGGCGTAGCGCTTTCACAATGAAAAGTGAAGACTTCCGTTGGTGTCCGTAAAGCAACGGAAAGCATGCCTGGTTTCAAAGCCTGTCCCAATAGAAAATAAAGAAAAGGTGGCCAGCGTTGTGTCCAAATTACGTTAAAATTTCACCATGATGCTTCAATCAACAGTAACAGTACATCATTTTCATTGCGTACTTTCGTACACAAAATAGATGCGATGGAAAAAACAGTGAGAGTCAGGTTTGCTCCAAGTCCTACAGGGGCTTTGCACATTGGTGGTGTCAGGACTGCGTTGTACAACTACCTTTTTGCTAAAAAGTACCAGGGAAAGTTGATCGTGAGAATAGAGGATACAGACCAGGCGCGCTTCGTTCCAGGTGCAGAAGCATACATCCTGGAGACCCTCCAGTGGCTAGGCCTAGAAGCCGATGAGGGCCCTGCTCAAGGAGGAATTTTTGGGCCGTATAGGCAATCAGAAAGAAAAGCACTTTATCAACAGTACGCTACTCAATTGGTAGAAGCCGGAAAAGCTTACTATGCTTTTGATACCCCAGAGGAATTAGATGCAATGCGAGAACGGTTGAAGGCCGCTAGAGTAGCTGCACCACAATATAATGCTGTCAGTAGGGCATGGATGAGGAATTCCCTGACATTGCCTCAAGAAGAAGTAGCAACCCTACTGCAGGCTGGTGTCCCTTACGTCATCCGTATCAAGGTATCCCATCAAGAAGACATTCGCTTCCATGACTTGATAAGAGGCTGGGTAAAAACGCATACAACTGCCTTGGACGATAAGGTATTGGTGAAGTCAGATGGGATACCCACTTACCATTTTGCCAATGTGGTGGACGACCACTTGATGGAGATTACGCATGTTATTAGGGGGGAAGAATGGATTCCTTCTACTCCCATTCATGTGTTACTCTATCAGTACTTAGGCTGGGAAGCATCGATGCCACAGTTTGCGCACCTGCCTCTACTCCTTAAGCCAGAAGGCACTGGTAAGCTCAGCAAACGAGACGCTGACAACCAGAGCTTCCCCATCTTCCCTTTGGCCTGGAAGGACCCTGATACGGGCAAGTATATGCAAGGATTTCGTGAAAAGGGCTACCTACCTGAAGCCCTGCTTAACTTTCTGGCACTACTCGGCTGGAACCCCGGCAACCACCAAGAGATTTTTAGCAAAGAAGACCTTATCCGGGCTTTTACTGTTGAAAACATAGGAAAGTCTGGCATCAAGTTCGACATACGAAAAGCCGAATGGTTCAACCAGCAGTACTTGACAGATCAACCCGATGAGCTTCTTGTCACGTACCTGACTAAAGAGCTAGAAGAAAATAAGATTGCTTACACCCAACAAAAGGCTTTACAGGTTTGTCAACTCATGAAAGAGCGGGTAGTGTTTCCCCAAGACTTTTGGCAGTACGGAAAGCATTTTTTTATAAAGCCCGAGGCCTATGATGGCATAGTACTGAAAACAAAGTGGAATGAGAAAACTCATGCAGTGTTAGAGGATTTTGTAACTGCACTCAAAGCATTAGAAGTCTTTAAACCTGATCCTATGAAAGCTACGCTGATACACTTGATAGCATCCAAATCTATAAAAATGGGTCAAATAATGCCTGTTTTACGGGTAGCCCTGACGGGCTCTGGGACTGGGCCAGACCTCATGCAGAGCATGGAACTTATTGGACAAGAAGAATGCATCGAGCGAATAAAAAACTTCTTAGCAAAAAATTCTTCCTATTAACGGAGGGGTGTGCTTTACTTAGTACCTGCTAATTGTTTATAAAGGTTGTAGTAAGCTTCTAGCCCTGTTGCGTTATTCTCGATGCAGGGCAAAGCTTGCTCATCAAGCAAGTTCTTGAAATTGGCCTCTTGCAGTGCCTCCGACCTCACCACAACATCTGCATACTTGATCCCTGTTTGGATCAATCCTCCAAAATCAGCAGAAGCCAGGGGTGCTAGTTTTTCTTTTTTTAGTCCTACCATTCTCACTTTTTCTATAAAATCTATATCAAATTTGTAAGAGAAAGCATTGTTATAAAGGGTGAAAATGACTTGGGCTTTTTTTAGGATAGGATCATTGCGATAAGTTGTTTTTAGGTACATAGGGATGAGACTGGTCATCCAATCATGGCAGTGAATAATATCAGGTGCCCATCCAAGTTGCTTCACGGTTTCTAGTACTCCCCTGCAAAAAAATACGGTCCTTGCATCGTTGTCCTCAAAAAATTTGTTGTCCTTGTCATAAAATACAGCTTTTCTTTTGAAATAGTCTTCGTTATCGATAAAATAGACCTGAAGTTTGGCATTGGGGATGGAGGCTACTTTAATCACCAGAGATTTTGCATCACTATTGACCGCGATATTAATGCCTGATAATCTCACTACTTCATGGAGTTTGTTTTTTCTTTCATTAATCAAACCAAACCTGGGCACTAGGATTCTGACGTCCAACCCTTGCTCTTGCATGTACTGAGGCAGCGCCCTCACAAAGTGGGCAACGGAAGAAGTGGTGAGGAAGGGATCTATTTCACTGGCAGCGTAGAGTATTCTCAACTTAGACATAGCGCGAATCTTGGCCAGGTGGGTATTATTTATTTGATTTTCTGTCCTCAGCTCGTAAAGGTACGAAATTCTGATGATAGTCTCAGCCTCTTCTTGTTACAATCCTTAATTACTCTTGACACTAGTATTGAGTGGATTATGTGTCATCCTGCATTCAATGCTTGACAGCAAGCATGCTTGGGCCTGAATCTAACTGAGCTTTTTGATAGCTTCCATGCCCAATTCTTGCCGTTGGTCTTGTGCGATGGGGGCGGGCGCCTTCAGCATTACATCGCGACCAGCGTTGTTCTTAGGGAAGGCAATGAATGAACGGATCGACTCTTCGCTTCCTAACAAGGCACACAGCCGGTCAAGTCCTAAAGCAATACCCCCGTGTGGGGGCGTTCCATATTCCAATGCTTCTAACAAAAAGCCAAACTGCTGCTCAGCCTCTTCGGGACTAAAGCCTATGATGCGCAACAAACTTTCTTGTACTGATCGGTTGCAAATACGCATAGAACCTCCTCCTATTTCCATACCATTGATCACCAAGTCATAAGCATTGGCATGCACTGCTTCGGGTTGCTTTTCCAACAAAGGAACATCTACTGCCTGAGGTGCAGTAAAAGGATGGTGTCGCGCATGATAGCACTGTGTTGCTGTATCCCACTCTAGCAGTGGGAAGTCTATGATCCAGAGGGGAGAAAATTGCACTTTATTGCGTAAACCCAGTGCATCACCCATCCTCAAGCGGACTGCTGCCAGGGCTTGTCGGGTTGCCTGTGTCTCCCCAGCCAGTACTAGCATTAGATCTCCTGGATGTGCTTGCAAGACCTCTGCCCATGTAGTAAGCTGCGCTTGATCAAAAAACTTGTCTACAGAAGATTGGAGGTGCCCATCTGAATGGTATTTCACATAGACCAAACCATTAGCACCTACCTGAGGCTGTTTCACAAAATCTGTTAATTGATCCAGCTGCTTCCGGGTATATCCTGCGCAGCCTTGAACACAGATTCCTACTACAAGCGCTGCCTCATCAAACACACGCAAGCCTTGTCGTTGTACTAAGTGGGTTAGCTCCACAAAAGGCATTCCAAAACGTAAGTCAGGTTTATCAGTCCCATATAGTTGCATCGCCTTGGCATAAGCCATGCGTGGAAATTGCGGTAACTCGACGTTCTTGATGTGTTGGAAAAGGTATTTAACAAGTCCTTCAAAAATGGTCAGGATATCTTCTTGCGTGATGAAGGATAGCTCACAGTCAATTTGTGTAAATTCAGGCTGTCGATCCGCTCTTAGGTCTTCGTCCCTAAAACACCGTGCGAACTGGTAGTACCGGTCAAAGCCTGCTACCATCAGCAATTGTTTGCAAGTTTGTGGTGACTGGGGTAGTGCATAGAACTGACCTGGATGCATGCGAGAGGGCACAACAAAGTCGCGAGCTCCTTCCGGCGTAGACTTAATCAGTATAGGAGTTTCTATCTCCAGAAACTGCTGCTGGTTGAGGTAACCTCGGGTTGCCTGCATTACCTGGTGCCGGAGCACGAGATTGTTTTGGAGCGGGGGGCGTCTGAGGTCCAGGTATCGGTATTGCATACGCAGCTCCTCTCTCCCGTCGGTCTCTACTTCTATAAGAAAGGGCGGTGTTTTTGCAGTGTTGAGGATTTCTAACGTTTGTACCTGCACCTCAATAGCCCCAGTAAGCATGTGTGGATTGCTGGCATTGCGTTGCATGACCAAACCCTGCACTTTAATAACATACTCTCGTCCTAGCTCCCTGGCCTGCCGTATAAGTGTTGGCGTAGTATTGCCCTCCTCAAAAATTAGCTGCGTCACACCGTAGCGGTCGCGCAAGTCTAGCCACAGAAGTCCTCCCTTGTTCCTCACACGCTGTACCCATCCACAAAGGGTCACAGTCAGCCCAACGTGGTCTCGCCGTAGTTCTCCACAGGTATGCGTTCTTACCATAGTTATAGGTGCAAAGTCATGTAACACAAAGGTAGCTATGTCCTGACTACTAACAACCAAAGCGCATGAAGCAGTGATGGCAAGCATCCAATGCTGAGATGTAGCACTGTTCTTAGTGAAGAACACGGAGCTATTTCTTCAAACTATTTCTAGTAAGTACTGCTAGAAGTGGGAGATCAATCAATGCATAACTTAGCAAGAACGCAATCACTGCCAGCTTATGATCCAGTTATCAGACGAATATTTCATGCGTGAGGCACTCAAAGAAGCTGAAAAAGCCTATGAAGCAAGGGAGGTACCCGTGGGTGCTGTCGTAGTGAGCAACAACCAGATCATTGCCCGGGCGTACAACCAGGTGGAACGTCTTCAAGATGCTACTGCCCATGCAGAGATGCTTGCCCTGACCGCGGCTTTTAGTGATGTAGGTGGAAAATACCTGCCTTCTTGTACTTTGTATGTCACCTTAGAGCCTTGTTGCATGTGTGGTGGGGCTACTTATTGGGCACAGCTAGGCCGTCTTGTCTTTGGTGCCCATGATCCCCGCCGAGGCTATAGTACAGTGGGTAGACAGCTACTGCATCCCCGCACTGAAGTCACCGAAGATGTACATAGTGAAGAAGCTTCGCAACTACTAACCCGGTTTTTTAAGCGCTTGAGAAGTTAGTACATTGGCTCCATACCATCTATTACATTCAAGATTTCTAAAACTATGGCATTTGCACTACCAAAACTCTCTTATGCACACCATGCACTAGAACCACATATTGATACCATGACGATGGAACTGCATCATGGTAAACACCATCAGGCCTATATCAACAACCTCAATCAGGCCATTGCAGGCACTGATTTGGACAACGAGCCCATCACAGCAATCCTCAAAAATGTAAGTCAACATAGCGCTGCTGTGCGTAACAACGGAGGTGGACATTACAACCACACGCTGTTCTGGTCCATCTTATCCCCGCAAGGAGGTGGCCTGCCTTCAGGAGCAATAGATGAGGCTATCTGCCAACACTTTGGCAGTTTTGATCAGTTCAAAGAAGCTTTTTCTGCTGCAGCCACTGCGCGGTTTGGTTCGGGTTGGGCATGGCTCTATGTGGCCGATCATGGCGAGTTAAACATATGTTCTACCCCTAACCAGGATAATCCATTGATGGACGTTGTGTCTGCTGAGGACCGTGGAACACCTATATTGGGCATTGATGTTTGGGAGCATGCCTATTATCTACAATACCAGAATAGAAGGCCTGAATACATTGTTGCTTTCTGGAATTTGGTGAATTGGGAAGAAGTAGCAAAAAGACTCCAACAAGCGAGGTGAGCGATCTTATAAAAAGATGGAATTAAGAACTTCCATCAAAGAATCACTAAGCGAAGTTGCCGTGGGCATACCGTTTTGCTGTGCCTCACTTCTCAAGCTCTGGACAGTGTCTGAAGAGTTCCCTGTTGTGCATAGCGCCACAATAAATAAGCATAGTACACAAATGGCGTATGGCACCAGCCTTTTCGCTACGAGAGCAATCATTGCCGCTCCACCTATGCTTCTTGATGATTTGGTGCATCGCCTGTTTTTTCAATGGCAATGCTGACCTTTTCCGTAGAAGCTTCTTGCTTCTCTTTGCCATAAGGTCGCTTGCCAATTATTTGCTCCAGGTCTTTCTGAAATATAACTTCTTTGGCCAGCAACGCTTGTGCTACGGTTTCTAGCTCTTGCTTTTTAGTGTGTAATAACTCTTTGGCGCGCTCATAAGCTTTTTCTATCATGCCTCTCACCTCCTCGTCAATGGTCTTGGCCGTAGACTCAGAATAAGGTTTGGTAAAGCTATATTCACCCTGTTGAGGATTATGAAAGGAGATATTGCCAATTTTATTGTTCATGCCATAGATGCTCACCAT